>DASRYP010000133.1:0-14967 GCA_035687165.1 Actinoplanes sp.
TCGAGTACGACCTCGACAGCGCCGGGTTCCAGGCCTACACCGCGCCGGTGGCGGTGACCGCGGTCGGGCAGCACACCCTGCGCTACCGGGCCACCGACAAGTCGGGCAACGTCTCCGCGGTGGGGTCGCTGGCCTTCGGAGTCGTGGCGCCCGAGCCGGACGAGGACACCACGCCGCCGGTGGCCGCCGCGCAGATCGCGGGGGACCGGGACGGCGCGGGCAACTACATCGGGACGGCCACCGCCACGCTCACCGCGAGCGACGCCGACTCGGGCGTGGCCCGGATCGAGTACTCGCTCGACGGCGCGGCCTTCACGGCGTACACGGCTCCGATCGTCGTCGGTGAGGCCGGGACGCACGTGCTGCACTACCGGGCCACCGACAACGCCGGGAACACTTCGGCCGAGCAGATGGCGCACTTCACTGTGGTCGAGCCGCAGGAGCCGGACACGACCCCGCCCACGGTGACCGTCGAGATCACCGGCGAGGAGAACGAGAACGGGGCGTACGTCGGCGGGGCGACGATCACGGTGACCGCGGCCGACACCGAATCCGCGATCACGAGAATCCAGTACGCGCTCGACAGCGGAGCCTGGACGACGTACGCGACCCCGGTCGTCATCAACGGTCTCGGCGCGCACACCCTGCGGGCCCGAGCGACCGACGCGGCCGGCAACACCTCGGCCGACGAGTCCGTGACGTTCACCGTCGTCGGCTCCGGCTCGGACGGCTGCGAGGTCTCCGACACCCGGCCCACCGTGGTCATCGACGGCGACGACACCGGCGTCCCCAATCGGGACACCGGCGACGGCTGCACGATCAACGACCTGGTCGCCGAGCACGGCGACTACCCCGACCACGCCGCGTTCGTCCGGCACGTCGAGAGCGTCACCGCCGCCCTCGTCACCGGCGGCACGCTCACCAAGCGGCAGCAGGGCACGATCGTCCGCGCGGCCGCCCGATCGGACATCGGCTCATGAGACACCACACCCCAGGGAGTAACGCGATGCCCAGACGGACCGTCCTTCTTGCCACCCTCACCGCCGGCCTGACCCTGGCCGGGCTGGCCGCCGCCGTCCCCGCCAATGCCGCGCTGGTCACCTACTGCATCGGCACCGGCGGTGCGGTGACCGTCCCGAACGACCTCTACGTGCCGGCCGGCGAGTCCTGCGCGCTCACCGGGACCGTCGTCACCGGCAACGTCAGCGTCGCGGCCGGCGGCAACCTGGTCGTCGCGGGTGGCAAGCTGGCCGGCGAGGTCCGGGTGGCCGGGAACGGCTACTTCGACGCGTCGGACACCGAGGTCTCCGGGGTGGTCGTGCTCGCCGCCGGCGGGTACGGGGTCTACCTCAAGGACGCGGCGAGCGGCGCGGTGACCGTACGCCCGAAGGGCGCCACGACGGTCGACAGCTTCCTCTTCGTCGACAACAGCACGGTGACCGGCAGCGTCAACGTGCAGGCGGGCGAGGTTCGGCTGGACGAGAACACGCAGGTCACCGGGAATGTGAGCAGCACCGGGACGTACTACACCGACGTGCACGACTCGTTCGTCGACGGCACGCTCTCGGTGCTCAACAGCGCCACCGGCAGCGTCGTCTGCGGCAGCTCGATCCGCGGCAAGGCGACCTTCGCCGGGAACCTGGGCGGGGTGCAGCTCGGCCCGAACGGCGGCCTCGACTCCTGCGCCTCCGGCGGCTTCTGGGGCAAGGACGTCAGCATCACCAGCACCACGGGCGGGGTCACCGTCGACGACAACATCATCGACGGCACGCTGACCGCGACCGGCAACACCCCGGTCGCCGCGATCGCCGCCAACAACCGGGTCCGCCGCGGTGTCGTCACCGACCCGGCCCCGGCGGCCGCCCGGACCGCGGCCCGGCCGTCCACCCCGCGGGACAGCGGCGACACCGACAAGGCCGACGAGCGGCGGACCGACGCCGTCCAGGAGGCCACCGCCGCGGGTCCGGCTGATCTCTGACCCGCGCACACCAACCGGCCCCGGACCTCGTCGGTCCGGGGCCGGTCCCATGCCCGGTCCCATGCCGGCTCCGTGGCGGAGATACGACATGGCGCAAGATCGCCACGGCCTCGATCCACCTACCGAATAGGGTTTTCTCGATGCGTGGCGGCGCATGGGGTGAAACGTTTAACCAGATTGTGACAAACCGGATTTATCTTCACCCAATGCGAAGTGGCACTGCTGTCCGGAAGGCGGGGCATGACGGAAATTGCGGTCCCATCGTTGGCCATCGGCATCGCGTCCTCACCGGACGGCCGCAAGAGGCTGGCACAGCTGCTCGGCGGCACCGAGGCGTTCCTCATCGTGTCCACGGCGGAACAGGCCCGCCAGTTCCTCGACGTGGTGGCGCCACCGGTCGTCGAGGCCGGCGCCGCCCAACCGACCGGTCTGCGCATCGACTCCGACCGGCGGGTGCTCTGCTGGCTCGACCGCGAGGTCGAGCTCACCCCGCTGGAACATGACCTCCTGCGGTGCCTGGTCGGCGCACCGGGGCGGGTCTGGACGTACGAGAAGCTGCACCTCGAGGTCTGGGGCAACGAGCACGTGGGACGCGGTTCGGACATCCACTCGACGGTGCGGCGGCTGCGGGCCAAGCTGGTCCGGCTGGGGGCGGCGGCGACGATCCACGCGATCCGCGGGGTAGGCATTCGCTTCTCCCTCTGAACGCTTCCCTCTTTGAACGCTCGTCCACCGTGAACCGGCCCGCCTGCGCGATGCGGGCGGGCCGGTTCGTTCTTATCGGTGGGTCAGCAGCGGACGGGGAGAAGTGCGAAGTTCTCCACCTTCGGCTCCGTCGGGCTGATCTTCGAGGTTCGGGCCTGGGGCTTCCAGCCGTCCTTGGCGGCGATCAGCGTGAGCGGGTTGTTGCGCTTGTCGAGCCAGTACGCGTACTGACCCTGGGCGTCCGTGGCGAAGGTGAGCGAGGTCGCCCACGAGTCGACCTGGACAGTTGCGCCGGGCAGCGGAGCCCCGGTGCCACCACAGGGAACACCGGTGACCGTGCCCGTCAGCTTGGCCCACGTCTTCGGGGGAAGAGCGTTGAGCGTGACGCCGACGGCGGGAACGGTGTACGGGGTGTTCTCCTTGATGTTGACCGAGCCGGTGTAGGTGCCCGGCTGGTCCACGGTGGCGGTGATGCCGACGGTGACCGTCACCTTCTTGCCGGGGTCCAGGGTGGTCTCCGTCTTGTCGAGCGTCATCCAGCTGACGTCACTGCCCGCGACGCACTCCTCGAGGCCGGGGAGCGCCTCGCCGCCGGTGGTGGGGTTGAAGCCGCCCGAGGATCCGCCGACCTTGTAGAAGCCGCACGCCGCCGCGCCCCGGTACCGGGCCGTGTTGGCGTTCGGCAGCGCGGCCCACGAGTCGGTGATCGGGTCGTAGGCGAAGCCGGCGTTGGTGACCGCGCCGCCCTGCACGCCGCCCACGACGAGCAGCTTGCCGTTCGCCACGGCGTACGAGCTGGCCCACTGGTCGGACGGAGCATCGGCGATCGCCGTCCAGGCGCCGGTGGCCGGGTCGAAGGCGTAGCTGGCCTTCTGCGAGGTCTGACCGTCGTTGCCGCCGGTGCAGTAGAGGACACCCTCGATGCCACCGCACGAGGCGAACGTCACCGATTTCGGGTAGTCCGCGAGCGTCTCCCAGGTGTTGCTGCCCGGGTCGTACCGGACCACGTCGTTCGAGATCGGCTCGCAGTCGCTGCCCGCGCAGCCGCCCACGGCGTACAGCTTGCCGTCGACCACGGCCTGGCCCGCCGCGGAGCGCGGGACCGGGTTGTCCGCCTTGCGAGTCCAGCTGTTCGCCCCCGGGTCGTACGCCCAGGTGGTGGCGGACGGGCCGGAGTCGCCCCAGCCGCCGGTCGCGATGATCTGGCCGTCGATGACGCCCACCGTCAGCGCGCTACGCGACTCGGGCAGGTCGGCGATCGACGTCCAGGCCTGGGTAGCCGGGTCGTAGACGTAGTTCGCCTTGTACCGCGTATCGCCGTTGGTGCCGCCGAGAGAGTAGACCTTGCCGTCCAGGTTGACGACCCGGTTGTCCATCACGACGGACGGGAACTCGGCGATGTTGGTCCACGGCTCGCCCTGCGGGCCGTCCTTGACTGCGGCCGTGTTCTTGCCGGTGAGCTTCGCCGCGAACGACACCGCCGTGTTCACCCGCTGGGCGCGGGCGCCCGGCGAGCCGAGCACATCGCCCAGGGTCGTCCGTGAGCCGTCGGCCTTGAGGATGTCGAAGCTGCCGCCGCGCTCGCCGAATGTCAGGTCGACCGGCTGGGTGCCGGTATTGGTGACCGTGAACTTCTTGGCAGCCGACCCGTCGGGCATCCGCACCTCGGCGCTGACCGCGGCCGGAGTGACCGCGAGCCGGCCGGCACCGAGCTCGAACGCCGCCGAGTTCGTCCAGTCCGCCTCGACGTCGACCGTGTCGCTGTCCCCGACATAGTTGCTGGCCTTCGCGTCGAACGTGCGCGAGCCGGGCTTCGCGAGCAGCCAGAAGAAGCCGTCGGCCAGGCTGGTGTCGTCCGGCGTGGCGGTCGTCGTGGCCTTGACGGCCGGGTCGTTCTTGTCGGTGATGGTGGCGCCGTTGACGTAGCCGCCGGTGTTGCCGTCCTTGACGTGGCCGAGGACCAGCCCGCCGTCGGTCGGCACGCACTCGAGCTCGCCGATCAGCACGTTGTCGACCTGCCACCACCAGGCGAACGAGGCGTCGTAGTAGTGGAACCGCACCTGCACCTGCGACTTGCCCGCGGCCTGCGGGATCGCGATCGTGGTGCGCTTCGGGCCCGGCACGTTGGACTGCTGCCTCAGCACGTTGCTCCAGGTCGCGCCGCCGTCGATGCTGAGGTCGACGTCGCCGGTCTCCGGCCCGAACAGCCGGTACTCCTGGTCGAAGCGGATCACCGGCGAGTCGACGCCGGTGAGGTCGGTGACCGGGCTGACCAGCGACGAGTCCTGCGTGTTGCCGGACCCGTAGCGGTCGCTGTCGATGACAGCGAAGCCGCCGTTACCACCGGTGTTGTTGCCGCGCTGGCCGTCGTCGGTGAACTTCCAGGTCTGGCCCTTGCCCACGTTGTCGACGACGGTCCAGCCGGTCGGTGCCGTGGTGCCGTCGAAGGTCTGGTAGTCGCCCTCGGTGGAGTTCTCGTAGCCGGCCGCGATCGTGCAGTCGTCCCGCGAGACCGGCACGGCGACGTTCTGAGTGACGTTCTTCGACCCGACGACCACGTCCTTGGTCACGGTCTCGTAACCCGGGTACTGCGAGGTCACCGTGATCTTGTATGTGGACCCGGCCGGCACCTTGAAGCTGTAGCGGCCGTTGGCGGGGGTCGTGTAGTCGGAGATGCCGCCCGGTCCGGCGACGGTCACCTTCGCGTACAGCGGCCAGCCGTGACCGGAGCCGTCGGTCACCGCGCCGCCCACCGAGACGGTCGGCACAGCGGCCAGCGCCACGTTGGTGGTGGTGGTCTGGTCGGCCGTGACGGTCACCGCGACGGTCTTCGAGGAGTAACCGTAGGCTGCCACGTTGACCTGGTAGTCCCCGGCCGGCAGTCGCGTCGAGTACGTGCCGTCGGCGTCGGTGGTCACCTGCCGGTCCGCGGCGCCGGTCAGGGTCAGCGTCGCGTTCGCGAGCGCCGACCCGGTAGCCGCGTCGGTGACCTTGCCGGCCAGCGTGCCCGAGTCGCCGGTCGGCGCCTGGGAGATCAGCTTCAGCGCGTCGAGCCGGCCCTCGCCGAAGACGTTGTTGTCGTCGGCGTTGCCACCGCACTGGCCGTTCTCGGTGTCGATCGCGGTGTCGTCCAGCAGCGCGCGGGTGGCTGCCACGTTACCGACGAGCGCCGGCGCGGCGGCCCACAGCAGCGCGATCGCGCCGGCCAGGTGCGGCGCGGCCATCGACGTGCCGCTGATGGTGCGGTAGTCGCTGCCGGGCCAGCTCGAGCGGACGTTCAGGCCCGGAGCCGCGACGTTCGGCTTGATCACGCCGTTCTGGCCCGTGCCGCGGGACGAGAAGTCGGCGATCTCGTTGTCGATGCCGTACGCGCCGACCGAGTAGTTGCTCTCCGAGCTCCCCGGCGAACCGCTGGTCTGGCAGCTCGGGCCGCTGTTGCCGTTGGAGAAGACGCCGAAGATGCCGGACGCCGCCCAGGCGAGCGTGATGTCCTCCATGAACGGCTCGTTGGAGGGGTCCAGCGTGCCCCAGGAGTTGTTGACGATGTTCGGTCGCTTGCTCGCGTCCGGGTTGGCGCCGGCCAAGTCGGTCGGCTCGAGCATCCACTGAGCCGACTCCACCAGAGCCGTCTCGGAGGGGCAGCAGCCGTTGGCGGTGATCCAGCGGGCGCCGGGCGCGACCCCGATCTGGTTCGCCCCGGCTGAGCCGACCATCGTGCCCATCGTGTGGGTGCCGTGGCCATTGTTGTCGCAGGGGCCGTCGCCGCAAGAGCCCGCGGCGTCGAACCAGTTGTAGTCGTGGGTGAAGGTGCCGTCGCCGTTGTTGCCCCGGTAGGAGCCGACCAGCGCCGGGTGGTCGAACTGCACGCCGCTGTCGATGCTGGCGATCGTGATGCCCTCGCCGGTGACGCCGTCCTGGGACCAGACGTCGTCGGCGTTGATGTTCGCGATGCCCCACTCGACCGCGTTGAGGACCATTTGCTGGGTGCCGTCGGAGACCTTGGGCGCCTCGATCTTCGTCGGCGCGTAGAGACCCTCGACCTCGGTCCGCTTGGCGAGGCTCTCCACCAGCGCCGACGAGCCCTTGCTGACCTTGATCGCGTTCGTCGCCCAGAACGTCTGGTAGCTGGCCTTGCCCTTGTCGAGCTCGGCCCGGACGCCGGACTGGCTGCTCGCCGCCGCCTTCTTCAGGGCCGCGGCCACCTCCGTACCCCGCTCGTCCCAGTCCTTGATCTTGCTGGCCGCGGTCAGGTCGGCCTTGGCGCCGAACCGGATCCAGAAGTCCCCGCCGCCTCGCTCGGCCAGCTGTGCGGCGAGCTCGGGGCGGATCTTGTCCTTGGCGGTGGGGGAGGGGGCAGCCTGCGCGCCGGCCGGGGTCGCGGCCAAAGCCGCGCCGGCGACGACGAGCGCCACGCCTGCACAGACCAGGGACCGAGCCCGGTGTCTGAGATGTGGACCTGTTGCCATGCGGTTCCCTTCGAGGCGGCTCGGGATCGAGCCGTGGTGGAGGGGCGAGCAGGATGCGCCCTGCGCCCGGGCACCGGCGGGTCACGCCGGCGCCCTGGCGAGAACGCTAAGATCCACATGTTTCGATGCTCAATACGCGGGATGAGCAATCCGTGGGCAGTCGGTCAGCAAACTGCGTCCCGGCGGTTGCCCGCTCGCCGATCACCCCGCCAGAGACGCGGACCGGCCGAACCGGCGACGAGGTGGTCGTCCAGATCCCGCTGGTCGTCGCCGATCCAGGCGACGTGACCGTCAGGGCGCAGCAGGACGCCCGGGACGCCGAGCGCTTTGCGGACCCGTGCTGCGCCCGCCGTCTAAGCCGACGAGATAGCGCGTACGCAGCATTTCCCCGTCGGTCAGCGCAACGGTCCCACCGTCGGCGTCCGGCGCGAGACCGGCCACCGTCCAACCGTGCCGGACCTGCGCACCCAGCCGGATCGCGTGTTGTTCGAGCAGGTCACGATGACCGGGTGCGGGATTCCCAGAAGGTAGGCATGCGCGGAATCCAGGCCCTCGGGCGCGGGTTTGTCGATGGCGGCGAAGAAACCGGCGGCCGGACGCTGTCGTCCGTGTTCGAGAATGCGCTCCAGCAGCCCGCACATGGGCCATCAGCTCGACAGCGGGGTGTTGCCTTTCGGGAGCGCCCGGTTGGCTAGGCGCTCCCGGCGACAACTAAGTCAATCGCGGGGCTGTGACAGCAAGGGGGAGTGCCCACATCGAAACAACATTCATGGGTCTCACCTCCTCGGGCGGTGTCACGGTCAACCGCAAGCTGCAAGATCGAGCATCATCTCGTCCCATCCCGGCCCCGGCAGTTCGGTTTACGAGGATTCGGTCGCGGACAGCTTCGCCAGGTCGAGGTGGAGCGTGGCCAGCAGCCCGCCGTGCCGAGAAGTGTCGATCTCCTCGGGCAGCTCCCGGTCGACGAAGTTGGCCCTTGCGTCCTGGCCGCGCTCCCGCAGAGCGGCGATCACATTTGCCTTGAGGATTATCATCTTCTGCTCTCTCCAGGTGGCCCGCCGTCAGGATCATCCGCAATTTCCCCGGCCGATGTTCCCGGAATTCCGCTTGTCATTCTCGTGGCGAAACGAGCGCTGTGCAGCACAGGGCGGAGACTTCAAACCCTTCGGTCCCTCAGCGACGTCGAACACGACGCGCTGCCTTTGTCGAACGGGCGAAGTGGGAAATGAAATGAGCCTAGCACGATATGACGGACGTGACACGAGAGTGGCTTCGATCGCCGGCGCCTGGAAACCGGCGTAGGGTGGGATTCGGTTGACCGTGCCTTCTACCACCGAGGGAACCGGCCTTCCGCTCAGCGCAGGGACCGATGTGGACACCACCGCAGGGCACTCCGACGATTGGGCCGCTCCCTTCTTCGCCTCAGGCGGCGACGGTGCAGACGGCTGTGGTGCAGACGGTCCTGACGCGGCCCGTTATGGCACAGATGGCGACGGCGGAGACCTGCTTGAGGTCCGCCGCATCGCGGACACGGGGACGGCGACCGCTCGGCTGGTTCTCGTCGGTGAACTCGACCGGACGTCCGCGGCACTTCTCAGCCGGTTCGTCGCGGCTGCCGTCCGTGCTCCTGCCCCCGCGACGCTGGAGTTGGACACGCGCGATGTGAGCTTTCTCGACTCGTCCGGGATCCGATGCCTGTGGAATTGCTGGAAGGCCGCCGACGTGGCCGGAACACGCCTGGTGGTGACCGATCCGTCCACCAACGTGTACTCGGTTCTGGAGATCACAGAGATGCTCGGCCAGTTCGGCGTTCCGTGCCGACCGGACGCGTCGCCGACCGGCAGAAGCCGACAGCTCCGCTGCACGCCGCAGGACCCGCAGAAGTTCAACGGCCGATCGGCGCAGCTCCGGCCGACCGCGCGGGAAAGTCGTTCGGGCGCGGCTGCCCCGTGGTCCTTCCCCGCGGGGGAGCGCCGGCCGGGCGGACAGCGGTGATCACGGACCTCGGGACTCTCGCAGCTCTCCCGTCACCGCCAGCGAACGGGCGACCTCGACAAGCTTGACGTTCGTGTGTTGGCTGACCCCGACCAGAAGCCGGAACGCCTGATCGGCGGTGATCCGGTGACGTTCCATCAGGATGCCCTTGGCCTGCCCGATCACGTCGCGCATGGACAGAGCGGCGGTGAGGTTCTGCTCGCGCTGGGCGCCGGACATCGCGATCGCCGCGTGTGCGGCGAAGAGCAGCCCGATCTCCTCGGACTCGTCGTCGAACGCTCCGATCTCGCGGGCGTAGAGGTTGAGCGCCCCCAGCGTGCCGCCGTCGACGAAGAGCTGGAAGGAGAGCATGCTGCGGATCCCGGCGTCGGCGATCCGTCGGCTGAACTCGGGCCACCGTCGTTCCTCGGCCATGTCCGACAACCGCACTGTTTTCTGCTGATAGGTGGCGTCCAAGCAGGGTCCCTGGCCGGTGTCGTACTGCGCCTGGTCGACCAGGCGTACGACGTCGTCGGTGGTTGCCTGGGTCTCGACCACTCGGCGGCCCCGCACCACCATCGCCCCGGCGTGCTCCGCGCCCGGGACCGTCTGCACCGCTGCGGCGACGATGGCGTTCAACGTGTCCTGCAGGT
Source organism: Actinoplanes sp. (assembly GCA_035687165.1). GTDB lineage: Bacteria > Actinomycetota > Actinomycetes > Mycobacteriales > Micromonosporaceae > Actinoplanes. The sequence goes on from DASRYP010000133.1 coordinate 9,777, forward strand.
TCGGCTCCCGCTGCAGCGAGCGAGCCATCTCACTCAGCCGCGCGGCGAGATCGTCCGGCCCGGACCGGCCAGTGTAGTCGCTGGACGGCCGGCCCCGGCCCGGGCGGCTGTTCGGCTGTTTGGCCATCGGCGGTGTCCTCCTGACGAGCTGGACGGCTCAGGACGGACCCATCATGCCCGCCCGGAGCCTTGACCGGCGAGGCGTCGCGAACACCGAATCAGCCCGGCGACCGCATGCCCTCCCTACGGGTGACGACACCCCCGCCCGCCGCGCAAGGGAACGCCGGGCGCTGGAGCCGAGCCATCCCGGTTCGAAGGTGGCCGGGCCGGGGCGCCTGGGGAGGGCCGTGACGTCCGAAGGCCGCCGGCAACGGCGGCCACCCGACCGTCAAGAGGTCAGCACCGATCGCAGCCGGCGGGACTCCCCCACCAGCCGGTTGGTGCCCTTGCGGTCGGCCACCTCGGACAGACCGGGAACCTCGTCGCGGGCCCCCGTGGCGGCGGCCGCCAGACAGGCCAGTTCGAGCAGGTCGGGCAGGCCGCGCGGCGGCTGCGCCAGCAGCGAGGGCAGCGCCGCGGCGAGGGCCGCCCAGACCGCGGCCGAGGCACCGGCGCGGTGGGCATCGGTCAGGGACAGCACCGCGCGGTTGAGTTTCACCAGGCCCCTGCCGGTCAGCTCGGCCAGGTCACGCCCCACGGCTGCGGCGAACGGCTCCGGCCCGGCCGCCAGGGCGAGGAAGGCGTCGACCGCCGCCGCCCGGTCCGACTCGTGGCGGGCCGCGAGCACATAGGCCAGCGACAGTGACATCGCCGGGCCGATCGGGCCGGCGCACTCGGCCAGCAACGGCAGCAGGGATGCCCCGTCGCGCTGGTCCTGGTCAGCCAGCGCGGCCAGCTCGGGCAGAGCCCAGGCAGCGCTGACCTCGCGGTGGTGGGGGAGGGCCGCGGCGGCGAGCGCGTTGTCGACCGGCGCGGTCCAGGAGTCGTCGGTTCTCGCATCTCGGACGACCGTCACCAAAGTGTCCTCGATGGACAACAGGCCCGGCCGGGCCGGTGCGACGGTGGCCAGGAAGCGGGGGACCGGGGGCCGGGGACCGTAATGGTATTCGTGCTCCTCGCCGGCGGGCTGCTCGAACCTGGTGCTCACCGGGTCGCGCAGGCCGCCGCCGGTCAGCCACTCGGTCAGGCACCGCCCGGCCGTCGAGGTCAGCCCGGCCGTCACCTCGAGGCTCGTTGCGCGCGGGAGCCGGATCAGTGCCTGTTCGAGGTCGAGCGGCCACGGCTCCCACCCCTCGGCCTCGGCCCGCCGCAGCCGGTCGACCAGCGTGACCGCGTCGAGGCTGCCGTTGACGTGGGTCGGAGTCGCCACCAGCGTCGACACGGGGCGGTGGCGCAGCAGTGCGGCGATCTCCACGAGCCGCAGGGTCAGCAGCCGTGCGGGTGGGCCGTCGAACTCGAGACGCTGCTCGCCGCGGCGCCCGGCCCGGATGACGGTGACCAGCCGCTGCCAGTGCCCTCGGCCCTGCCGCTCGTCGGGCAGGGACGGGTTGAGGACGCGGCGGATCGCCGCGCCGAGCGCATGCTTCCGGGGCCACCACTGTTCGTTGTCGAACGTGTGGATGTGCCGGGCGAACAAATGCTCGAGCGGCGCTTTGTCCTCGGCGTCGCGCAGCGCGACCAGACCGGCCAGCACGCGTTCGTAGCGCACGGGAGTCTCGTCGTCCTGGACCAGCGCGCTGATCTCCTCGGCCAGCTCGGCGACGCTGCCGATCGGCGTCGGCATCGCCGCCGGACCGACGGGCGGCGGCAGCAGCAGCGTCGACTCGGCGACCGGCGCGAACGAAGCGGGGCCGAACAGCCGCGCGGCCCGAGCGGGCAGGTCTCCGCCGAGACCCGGAACGGCCTCGGCCAGCCGGGCCGAGGTGCCCGGGTCGAGCCGCTTCGCCTGGCGCTCGATCAGCGTGAGCGCACGCTCCTGCACGTCGAGCGCCGGATGGTCGAAGGCCGACGCGACCGTCTCGAACACCTCGCCGGCCCGGTCGGTCTCCCGCCGGGCGACCCGTTCGAGCCAGGAGAGCTGCGCCTTGACCAGGGTCTTCTCCTTGCGGACGAGGGTGGGGCGGCTGACCTCGAGGAGCGTCTCGAGGTCGAGCCGGCCGGCCTCGTCGACGGCCCGCAGCGCGCGCTGAGCCAGGCCGGCGACGGTGGAGGGCGCGTCGGGCAGCAGCCGCGCGTAGTCGAGCGCGTGCGTGGCCAGTTCGTCGATGGTCGGTGCGAGCACGTCGTGCAGCGCGGCGAACGGCCGCAGGCAGGCGGGCCGATCGCCGCGGACGAGCCGGTCGACGGTGGCGGCGAGGATCGTCTTGCGTTCGAGGCGGCCCTCGGCCACGAACCGGGCCACGGCGTCGGGGAACACCATCGGGCCGGTGGTGACAGCTTCCCCCGTCGCCTCCCAGGACGTCATGTCGAGCTCGGTGCCGAGTCCGTCGATCTCGAAGAGCGCGGGCAGCAGCACGTCGAAGTGCGGGCTCTGGCGGAGCCGGTCGGCGAACGGGACGAGGTCGTCGCGGAAGCCGTCGCCGTGCAGCTCGACCAGCCACCCGCGCACGACCCCCTCGGTGACCGGCGGTGTCGTGCCCGATTCGGCCAGCAGGACGCTCACGAACTCCCACGCCCCCGACCACGAGTCGCCCGGCCGGAGCCGGTTGGCCAGCCGCTGGGCCAGGTCGCCGAGCCACGGCAGGTCACGGGCGTGAAGCAGGCGCAGCGCGTAGGGCACGGGGATCTGGTCCCACTGCCGAAGCAGTTCGCTCCGGCCGAGCGCGGCCGCCGCCTGGGCCGCGGTCGGCGCTGTGCCGAGTACCGCGAGACCCCACACCGTCGCGGGAGCCGGCCTCGTTCCCCAGGACGGTTCGAGATCGGCCGACTTGAGCTGGGCCGTGAGGTCTTTGCCGAGCGCGAGGCGCTGCTGTTCGGAGGCGTCGAGCAGCATCGCGGTCACCGCGGCCGTGTCGCCCAGGCGCGCGGCGTCACCGATCGCCTCCCACGTGAGACTCATGCGAGCACCTCCGCGTCGTCCCGGGTCGAGCCGGCCGAGCTGACCAGGCGCACCGCGAGGGCGTGTTTGCACGGGCCGCGCCCGCCGCGATGTTTGGCCCACCACCGGCACGTGCAGGAGGCCCCGTCGCGGACGTGATAGGTCTCGCCGCCGCTGCGCACCACGGCGGCCGGGCCGTCGACCGTGACCGCTCCCGCGTCGGCCAGCACCCGCGCGGCGGCCAGCCGCGGGTTCATCTTGGCCACGGCACCGGCCGGGTAGGGCAGGGCGCGGTGGAAATAGCCCGCCTCGGCCACGTCGTAGCCGACCCGGCCGGCCGTGCCGAGCTGGGTCAGCGCGTCACGGACCCGCGCGGCGGGCAGGCCCGTGGCGACCGCGAGCGCGTCGACGTCGATCGTCCCGGCCGGGGCGAGCTCAGCCCAGGAGAGCAGTGCGCTGATCAGCTCGGCGTCGTCGGTCACCTCGTCGGCGGCGAGCGCCTCGAGGACCGCGCCCTCGCCCGAGAAACCGCGATAGGGCTCGGGGGAGAGGGTCAGCGACAGCCGCATCGCCGGGCTGCTCAGCTCCCAGGTGCTGGCGACCGGGCCCGCCCCGGCGGTGACGGCGGGGCCATAGACGCGCAGGCTCGTCGCATGGCGGAGGAAGGGTTTGAGAGCGACCAGGCGACCGGCTCCGGGCAGGCAGACCGCGCCGGGCACGGGCCGCGAGGTCACGCGCAGTCCGCGCCCGGCCGGCAGCGCCCACACCACCGTCCGGTCCCCGGCGCTGAGCCGGTTGAGCAGCGCGCGGGCCTCGGCCACGCTGATCTCGGCGCGCGGGTCGAAGCGGGACGTCAGCACCTGGGCCTCGGCGAACCCGCGCAGCCACCGGGTCGGCAGCGGCACCTTGCGCTCGACCACCGGGCCGTCGAAGGTCGTGACGGTCAGATCGTCGGGGCCGACCGCGAGATGCATCGGATCGGCCTGCCCCACGCGCGTCAAGGCCCGCTGCAACGGCACGTTGACGTCGACGTTGGTGGTGCCGTGGCTGACGATGTCGCCCTCGATGCCGGCGGGCAGCACGTCAAGGCGGGCGTAGACACCGCAGCAGCCGGAGAACGACTCGAACCGCAGCCGGTCGGACCCGGCCGTGACGACCGGGTCGAGGCTGGCCGGATCGATCGGACGGAAATAGCGACTGCGCGCCACCTCGGCCACCGCCAGCAGACCCGTGGCCGTCGCGGCCGGGCGGGACAGGAAGCCGGTGAAGAAGCGCGGGTGGGCCGCCGGGCCACCCGAGGTCTGCAGGGTGAGCCCGGCGTCAGGGGCCAGGGAAGAGGACCCGAGATATGCGTACGTCGCTGCGGTGGACATGGCGAAGAAGGTAGTGCAGAGGTACGACAATGCCCATTCGTCGATCTTCCGGGCGGTCTCCGGCGAGCCGAGGTCGGCCTGCTCCGGGGTGGCGCCGAAGGTGCCGCGGACGAAGGTCAAGGAGGCGTCCTCGAGCGGGCCGGGCGCTGGAGAGCGCGTTCGTGACCGAAATGGTCACTTCGGGGGTGTCGGTCATCATCAGCGGTTCCGCAACGTGAGAACAAAGTCACGTTTGGCTTCCCATACTTGGCCGACAAGGGCGAGGCCTGGTTACCGTCGGCCGGTCCGCGATCGCGGGCGCCCCGGGTGGAAACGCCGAATCCCTGCCGCCACCCGGTGGGACTCAACCCAAGGCATGGAGCGGGGGACCCACTAGTTCCTCGGCGCGCTTCCGCGCGCCTCGGGGTGAAGCCGCGACCCGCGGCCGGGCAGCCCAGCCCGAACCCGACAGCTCACTTCGCAGGCGTGGAGGTAGCTTCACCATGTCACGAATCGGAAAGAAAGCCCGCATTGCCCTCGGTCTGACCGCGGCGAGCGTCGCCGGAACGGTGGGGCTCTTCGGTCCCGCCTCCCCGGCTCAGGCGGCCGTGAACTGGGATGCGATCGCCCAGTGCGAGTCGAGCGGCAACTGGAAGATCAACACCGGCAACGGCTACTACGGCGGCCTGCAGTTCGACCTCGGCACCTGGACGTCCAACGGCGGCGGCAAGTACGCCCCGCGGGCCGACCTGGCCAGCCGCACGCAGCAGATCGCCGTGGCCAACCACGTCTACGCCCGTCG
>DASRYP010000134.1:0-8326 GCA_035687165.1 Actinoplanes sp.
CCGGCCTGACCCGCACCCTCCCGCCGGTCCGCACCCGCCCCGAGATGACCGGCACCCTGCCGGAGGACGTCGGGTTCCCGATCGACGTGGTCTACACCTGGGTGGACGGCACCGACCCGGAGTGGCAGCGCAAGCGGGCCCTGGTGACCGGCGAGGTCTACCACGCGGAGTCGGCGAGCGACGCACGGTTCCTGAGCCGGGACGAGCTGCGCTACTCGCTGCGGTCGCTGCACGCGAACGCCCCGTGGGTCCGCAACGTCTACATCGTCACCGACGACCAGGCCCCGCCCTGGCTCGACCTCTCCCGGCCGAACCTGCGGGTGGTCAGCCACAAGGAGATCTTCGGCGACCCGAGCGTGCTGCCGGTCTTCAACTCGCACGCCATCGAGAGCCAGCTGCACCACATCGACGGGCTGGCCGAGCACTTCCTCTACTTCAACGACGACATGTTCCTCGGCCGGCCGCTCGCGCCGCAGTCGTTCTTCCTGGCCAACGGCATCTCGAAGTTCTTCCTGTCGCAGGGGCGGGTCCCGGTCGGCCCGATCACGGCCGACGACACCCCGGTCGACGCGGCGCACAAGAACAATCGCCGGCTGCTGGAGCGCAAGTTCGGGCCCACCACCTCGCAGGTCTTCCAGCACGTCCCGTACGCGCTGCGCCGCAGTGTGCTGACCGAGATCGAGACCGAGTTCCGGAACGAGTACGACGCCACGATGGCCTCGCGGTTCCGCAGCACGCAGGACCTGTCGCCGCTGTCGAACCTGTACCACTACTACGCGTCCCTGAGCGGGCGCGCGGTGGCCGGCTCAGTCCGGTACGGCTACGTCCAGCTCGCCGTGCCCGACCTGGCCTCGCGGCTGGCCCGTGCCCTGGCCCGCCGTGACTGGGACGCGTTCTGCCTCAACGACGCCTACTCCACCCAGGACCAGCTGGCCGCGCAGGACACGATCCTGCGCCCGTTCCTGGAGAGCTACTTCCCCGTCCCGAGCCCGTACGAGAAGCGGAGCTGAGGTGCGGATCTCGTTCCTCGTTCACAACGTCTACGGGGTCGGCGGCACCAACCGCACGGTCATCAACCTCGCGACCGAGCTCTCCCAACGGCACCACGTCGAGATCGTCTCGGTGCTGCGGCGCCTGGACCGGCCGATGCTCGACGTGCCCGCCCGGGTGCCGGTGATCGGCCTGGTCGACCTGCGCTCGGACGCCCCTGACACGAAGGACCCGCTGCTCGCGCAGACGTCCGAGCTGGTGCCACCGGAGGAGGAGCTGTACCGCTTCTACAGCCGGCTGACCGATGAGCGGATCACCAACTATCTGCGCCGGGGCTCGTACGACGTGGTGGTCGGGACGCGGTCGGCGCTCAACCTGGCGGTGGCCCGGCTCGGCCGGCCAGGCAGTGTCCGCGTCGCCCAGGAGCACATGACCCAGGCGTCGATCCCGGCGTCGGTGCACGAGCAGATGCGCGTCTTCTACCCGCGGCTCGACGCGGTCACGACGGTCACCGAGGCCGACGCCGGCGCCGTGCGCGAGGTGCTCGGCGCCGACGGCCCACCGGTGCGAGCGATCCCGAACAGCGTCCCGCGGCCCGCGGTGGCGCCGGCCGGGGGCGACTCCAAGATCGTGATCGCGGCCGGGCGGCTCGACGAGATCAAACGCTACGACCTGCTGGTGCACGCGTTCGCCAAGGTGGTCGCCGAGCGCCCGGACTGGACCCTGCGCATCTACGGCAGCGGCGGCCAGTCGCATCCGATCGGCACCCTCATCGCCGACCTCGGCCTGCACAACCACGTGTTCCGGATGGGCAGCTACACGCCGCTGGACGCCGAGTGGGTCAAGGGCTCGATCGCCGCCGTCACCTCGGACCAGGAATCGTTCGGGATGACCATCGTGGAGGCGATGCGTTGCGGCCTGCCGGTGGTCAGCACCGACTGCCCGGTCGGCCCGGCCGAGATCATCCGGCACGGCGAGGACGGCCTGCTCGTCCCGGTCGGCGACGTCGACGCCATCGCCACCGGGCTGCTGCGCCTCATGAACGACCGCGAGCTGCGAGTCGGGATGGCTGCCGCCGCGCACGCCAACTCCCAGCGGTACGACCCGGTGCCGATCGCCGAGCTCTATGAGCGGCTCTTCGCCGCACATCTGAGCACGCCCGGACGGCGCGGGCTGTTCCGGGCACTTCCGCGCCTGAAGCTGCGCCGCGGCCCGGAGCAGCCCCCGACGGCCGCCGCCCGCACCGAGGGCGACCGGGTCGTTGTCGAGGTGCCCGGCGTCGGTCTGCCGCGCGGGCTGACGCATCTGATCTGCCGTCCACGCCGGATCGAGGGCGTCCGCAAGGCGGTGAAGCTTCCGTTGTCGGGCGACCACGAGGCCGGCTGGAGCGCCTCGTTCCCGTTCGACCAGCCGATGTTCGCCGAGGGACGCTGGGACCTCCACCTCGCCGGGCGCCGCGACGACACGTACCGGCTCCAGGCCGGGCTGCTCGACGTGCGCGGCCTGATCGGCGGCCTCGAGACGGCGCCCTTTGTCCGTAACGTGCCCTACCGCACCGCGGACGGCTTCCTCGCGATCGCCGCCTGGCTGCGCGACGAGCACGCCGAGGCCGGGAACATCTGGTTCGGCGAGGAGTCCATCACCGTCCAGGGCCGGCTGGTCGCCGGGGATTTCGCCGGCGAGCGCCCGACGCTGACGCTGAGCCGGCGGGGTGAACATCCGGGGACCTTCGTGGTGCCGGGCATGATGAGCGGCGACGGCCGGTTCAGCTTCGACGTACCGGTGAACCGCTTAGCCGAGCGTCGGCTGCTCCGCCGCGAGGACTGGGACATCTCGGTCTCGCGCGGGCCGGACGGGCCGCTGATCCCGGTCGCGCGCCTGCTGGACGACGTGATCGAGCGTAAGCGGGTCTACGTCTACCCGTCTGTGCTGGTGGACGACCAGCCGCCGATCGAGCTCTTCGAGGAGGCCCCGGAGCCGGAGGTACGGGTCCGCCCCTACCTCACCACGCAGAGCGGCCTGGCGTTCCTCCTGACCGACCGGCCGGCATAGCTCAGGGCGTCTCCCATCTCGTGCAACCTCGGCGCGGCGCGGGTCGTCATGGGGATGGAATCTTGCCCCGAGACGACCTGAGGATGCCTGATGCGACGACTGACTCTGTCCCTGGCTGCTTGCACGCTGGCCGCGCTGGCCGGATGCGGTGGCGCCGGCGACACCGACACCGCCACGGCGCCACCGGCCGCCGACGCCACCGCCACGGGCCAGGACTCGGCGCAGGTCAAGGCCGAGAACATGACGGCCGACTGCATGAAGCGCAAAGGCTTCCGCTATGTGCCGCACACGCTGGACTTCGGCGACGACAACGGGCAGGCCAAGTTCGCCGGCATGAGCTCGATCGTGGAGCCGGCCGACCAGGTGCGGGCCTTCCGCGCCAAGTACGGCTTCGGGGCCTTCTCCCAGGTCGTCTACCCCAACGACCCGGCGGTGAAGCAGCCCGAGGTGGACCCGGCCAAGAACCCGAACAACGCCATCCGGGACGCGCTCGACCCGGCGCAGCAGCAGGCGTACGACGCCGCCCTGAACGGCGCCGCCCGGATGGACACGAAGGGCGGGAGGCCGAGCGGTGACCCCGGTTGCGCCAACGAGGCCGCGGCCAAGTTCAACGGCAGCGGGCCGAGCAAGGACGAGCAGGCGGCAGCCGCGCGGGAGTTCGGCAAGTTCAAGAACGATCCGGCCGTGATCGCGGCGGTACGCAAGTACGCGAACTGCCTCAAGCGCAAGGGCTACCAGGTGTCCACGCCGCAGCCCGGCATGATCGAGCAGAGCATGTTCAGCGACGCCATCACCAAGTTCACCAACGCGGGGCCGGTCGACGTGGCCACGGCGAAGAGCGAGCTCACCACCGAGATCAAGGCGGCCCTGGACGATCTGGAGTGCCGGACGGACTATGCCGCGCTCGCTCGGGCCAAGGGCCTCAAGGTCGTCCAGGGCGGCGGGGTCGGCTGAGCATGCGGTTCCCCCTTCCCCGGTCGGGGCCGCGGCGCATCGTGGCCCTGACCACCGCGATCGCGCTGGGCACCGGTGGCGTCGGCTGGCTGGTCGGTCAGCAGGTGCGTTCGCCGGCCGACGCGGCCGCGGACCACCGGCCGCCCCCGGCGTCGCTGATCACCGTCCCAGTCACCCAGCGTGTGCTGACGGCGACGGTGACCACGCAGGGCACCGTGGCCTACAGCACGCCGCAGCCGGTCACCTTGAACGGCACGGTGGCCGCGGAGGACGCGGCCACCGTGCCGCTGGTCACCAAGGCGCCCACGGGGAATCGGACGCTGCGCGAAGGAGACGTGCTCCTCGAGGTCAGCGGCCGGCCGGTCTTGGTGCTGACCGGCAAGGTGCCCATGTACCGGACGCTGACCCGGGGCAGCACGGGCGACGACGTACGCCAGCTCCGGTCCGCTCTTCGCCGGTTGATGCCGAAACGGCGGGTCGCGTCGACCGGCCCGCTCGACGACGGAGCGCTGAACGCCGTCCGGGCCTGGTACGACGATCGGGGCTACCGAGCGGCCGAGCCGACCGGCGAGCAGCGTGCCCAGCTGCGGGAACTGCAGCAGGCCGTGGCGGCCGGCGGCCCGGGGCTCGCCGATGCGCGGGCCGACCTGGCGGCCTTCCGCAAGACGTACGGGGTGAGCATCGCCAGCGGCGAGATCATCTTTCTGCCGCGGTTGCCGGTGCGCCTGACCAAGGTGACCCTCAAGGCGGGCGCACCCGCGTCCGGTGTGGTCGGCATGGTCGCCGATCCCACCCTCGTCGTCAACGGCGCGGTCAGCCCCGACGACGTCGACCTGCTGAAGTCGGGCATGGTCGCCGCCCTGCGGAGCTCGGGCGGCGACCGGTTCACCGCCGTCCTGAGCAAGGTCGGCGGCACCACGGTCGCGGGCGAGGCGCAGGGTGTCCCGATCCAGCTGAAGCCGCGGGAGCCGGCGAAGCTCGCCGCCCTCGTCGGTCAGGCGTTCAAGGTGAGCATCACCGTCGGCGGCACCGGGCACGCCGTCCTGACGGTTCCGGTGGCGGCGGTCTTCACCTCGTCGGACGGGCAGGCCCGCGTCACCGTCGAGGACCGGCCCGGGACCGTCCGCGACGTGCCGGTCGAGCTGGGTCTCGCCACGGGCGGCTTCGTTCAGGTCACTCCCACGACGCCAGGCGCGTTGCCGGTGGGTGGCCGGGTCGTGGTGGGCAGCACGTGAGCGACATCATCGCCCTGACCGGGGTCGGTCGCACCTTCCCGTCCGACCCGCCCGTCCCCGCCCTGGCCCACGTGGACCTGCTGGTCCGCGCCGGCGACTACCTGAGCGTCGTGGGTCCTTCCGGTTCGGGCAAGTCGACGCTGCTGAACATCCTCGGCCTGCTCGACCTGCCCGACACCGGCACCTACGAGCTGGAGGGGGTCGAGACCACCCGGCTGGGCGACTCGGGCCGCACGGCGATCCGCGGCGCCCGGATCGGGTTCGTCTTCCAGAGCTTCCACCTGCTGCCGCACCGCGACGTGACGGAGAACGTGATGCTCGGCGACCTCTACACCGGTGGCGCGCGCTCGACCCGGCGGGACCGGGCCGTGGCCGCTCTGGAACGAGTCGGCATGGGACACCGTACGGGGTTTCGCCCCACCCACCTCTCCGGCGGCGAGCGGCAGCGGGTGGCGATCGCCCGCGCGTTGCTCGGCGAGCCCGCGCTGCTGCTCTGTGACGAGCCGACCGGCAACCTGGACAGCACCAACACCGCCGCGATCTTGGAGCTCTTCGACGACCTCCGCCGCGGCGGCACGACGCTCGTGGTGATCACTCATGACGACGCTGTGAGCCGGCGCGCGGAGCGCCAGGTGCGGATCGCCGACGGCCGGCTGAGCGAGCGATGAGGAGCCACCTCGACCTGCGCGACCTGGGCGGCGAGGTCCTGGCCGGGATCGCGGTGCGGCCCGCGCGCACGGTCCTGACCGTGCTCGGCACCGTGCTCGGGATCGGCGCCCTGGTCACGACCCTGGGCGTCGCCACCACCGCCGGCAACCAGATCGCCGGCCGGTTCGACGCGGTCACCGCCACCGAGGTCACCGTCGACATTCCCGAGCCGATCACGCCCGGGTCGCCGCCGGTCGTCGCGTGGGGCTCGCTCGACGACCTCATCCGGCTCAACGGCGTCGAGGCGGCCGCGGCGTACGTGACGACCGTGGCCGGCCAGGAACCGAATGTCCGGGCCAACGCCGTCCGGGACCCCGAGCGGGTGCTCGACCGGGTGCTGCCGGTCGTCGGCGCCACCGCCGACCTGCCCGCCGCGGTCCGCGCTTCGGTGGCCGGCGGGCGTTTCTTCGACGCCGGGCACATCGAGCGGCGCGACCGGGTCGCGGTGCTGGGCGCCCAGGCCGCCGAGCAGCTCGGCCTCACCCGCGTCGACAACCAGCCGGCCGTCTTCATCGACGACAAGCCGTTCACCGTGGTCGGCATCCTCGGCCCGGTCGGGCAGCCCGACCAGCAGGCACTGGCCGGATCCGTGATCGTGCCGTGGACGGCCGGCGCGGACGCCGTCAAGCTCGGACCGGCTCGGACCGTGGTGGTCGCCACGGCTCTCGGGGCGGCGTCGCTGATCGCTCAGCAGGCACCCGTGGCGTTGAGCCCGAACGATCCGGCGGCCGTGCGGGTCAACGCGCCACCCGACCCGGCCGTCCGCACCGGCGTGGCCGACGACATCAGCGGCCTGCTGCTGATCCTGGGCCTGGTGTCGCTGGTCGTCGGCGGCCTGGGGATCGCCAACGTCACGCTGGTGACGGTCATGGAACGGACGGCGGAGATCGGCCTGCGGCGAGCCCTGGGCGCCCGTCGCCGCCACATCGCGGCCCAGTTCCTTCTCGAGTCGGCCGTGATCGGCCTGCTCGGCGGCATCATCGGTGCCAGCGGTGGCGTGATCGCGGTGGTGCTGGTCAGCGTGGGTCGCGATTGGACGCCGGTGCTCAGCCTCTGGCCGGTCCTGGCCGCCCCGGCCGCCGGCGCCTTCGTAGGCCTGGTCGCGGGCCTTTATCCGGCGCTGCGGTCGGCCCGGATGCAGCCGGTCGAAGCCCTCCGCGGGCCCGGCTGACCCCGGCGTACCCCGGGCTGGGCCGCGGTCGCCGCCGTCACCTTCCGTACGCCATCGGAAACGGAAGGAGGACGCGCGGCTTTCGGCTGATGATGCAAAAGTTATGAAGGTCGATCGGAAAGTATGGACAGACTGGTTCTGTAGTTCCTAACGTGAGCGTCACTACAGGAATGTTTCACGCTGATGTCGGTCCCCCACTGGCCGGCCTGGGACACGCCTGTGCCACAGCAATCCCCGGCTGCGGCGCGGCGGCACGCGCCCCGCCTGGCGTACTGATGTCAGGAAGGGACCACGTGAACAAGAAGCCCCGAATCCATCGATTGACAACGATGGCAACGGCCTCCCTACTCCTCTCCTCCGTCCTCACAGTCGCGCTCACCCCGGCCACCCCGGCCGCCGCGGCGCTCAACGCGGCCGACTTCCAGCAGGTCACCCTGGCCAAGGGTGTCGACGAGACCGGCGAACCGATCAGCCTGGCCGTGCTGCCGGACCGATCGGTGCTGCACACCGCCCGTAACGGCACCCTGCGGCGCACCGACGCGAGCGGGAACACCGCCGTCGTCGCCAACATCCCCGTCTACACGCATGACGAGGAAGGCCTGCAGGGGGTGGCAGTCGACCCCGGCTTCGCCACCAACCGCTACATCTACGTGTTCTATGCTCCGCCGCTGAGCACCCCGGCGGGCGACTCCCCGGCCACCGGCACGGCGGCGACCTGGGCCACCTGGGCCGGCGTCAACCGGCTGTCCCGGTTCACCCTCAACGCGGACTTCTCGGTCAACATGGGGAGCCAGGTCAACGTCCTCGACGTCGGGACCGACCGCGGCCAGTGCTGCCACGTCGGCGGCGACATGGACTTCGACGCGGCCGGCAACCTCTACCTGTCGACCGGCGACGACTCGAACCCGTTCGACTCCGCCGGATACTCCCCGATCGACGAGCGCACCGACCGCAATCCGGTCTACGACGCCCAGCGCAGCGCGGCCAACACCAACGACCTGCGCGGCAAGCTCCTGCGGATCAAGGTGAACGCCAACGGGACGTACTCGATCCCGTCGGGCAACCTCTTCGCACCGGGCACGGCGAACACCCGACCCGAGATCTACGCGATGGGCTTCCGCAACCCGTACCGGATCAGCGTCGACAAGGCCACCGGCGTCGTCTACGTCGGCGACTACGGGCCGGACGCGGGCACCACCTCGTCGACCCGCGGGCC
>DASRYP010000135.1:0-3832 GCA_035687165.1 Actinoplanes sp.
CGCAGTGCAGCCGGGCGAGGCGGCGGACCGTGTCACCGGTCTGCGAGAAGGCGACGAGCGCCTTGGCGCCGATGTTCCGTGCGATGTTGGAGGCGGCCGAGGTGAGCGCGCCACCGCGGGTGCGCGGGTCGTGCTGCAGGCGCGGGACGGGGATGGAGCCGCCCTCGGTGGTGGTGACGATCTTGGCCATCGTGCTGACGGTGAGCACCGGGTATTTGCCGACGGAGGTCTCGCCCGAGAGCATCACGGCATCGGTGCCGTCGAGCACCGCGTTGGCGACGTCGGAGGCCTCGGCACGGGTCGGGCGCGAGTTCTCGATCATCGAGTCGAGCATCTGGGTGGCCACGATGACCGGCTTGGCGTTCTCGCGGCAGAGCTGCACGGCGCGTTTCTGCACCAGCGGCACCTGGTCGAGCGGCAGTTCGACGCCGAGGTCGCCGCGGGCGACCATGACGCCGTCGAAGGCGAGGACGATGGCTTCGAGGTGCTCGACGGCTTCCGGCTTCTCGACCTTGGCGATGACCGGGACGATGCGTCCCTCCTCGGCCATGATCTCGTGGACGAGCTTGATGTCGTCGGGCGAGCGCACGAAGGACAGGGCGACGGTGTCGACGCCGAGGCCGAGGGCGAAGCGCAGGTCGGCGGCGTCCTTGTCGCTGAGTGCGGGGACGCTGACGGCGACGTTGGGCAGCGAGACGCCCTTGTTGTTGCTGACCGGGCCGCCCTCGACGACGAGGCAGCGGATGTCGTTGAAGTCGACGCCGGTCACCTCGACGGCGACCTTGCCGTCGTCGATGAGGAGCCGGTCGCCGGCCCTGACCTCTTGCGGAAGCTTGCTGTAGGTGCAGGAGACGCGGTCGATGGTGCCGAGGATGTCGTCGCTGGTGATGGTGACGATGTCGCCGGTGTTCCAGACGTGCGGCCCGTCGGCGAACTTGCCCAGCCGGATCTTCGGCCCCTGCAGGTCGGCGAGGACCGCGACGGCCCGGCCGGTCTGCTCGCTGGTGCTGCGCACGAGGTGGTACATCTTCTCGTGGTCTTCGTGGCTGCCGTGGCTGAAGTTCAGGCGGGCCACGTCCATGCCGGCCTCGACGAGTCCGAGCATGCGCTCGGGCGAAGCGGTCGCGGGCCCCATGGTGCAAACGATCTTTACGCGGCGTGTCACGGCCATCAGGCTAGTCTCTCTTTCTCATCGGCCTGGCGGCCGACCCCCGTCACAGGGATGAACTGCATGTGTCGGTCGACGGCGAGGCCTCCCGGCGTGATTCCACCAGTGCGCTGCGCTGTCGACCCGCGGGCTTCGACGACCGCGCCTTCAGCTTATCGGCACGCGCACGGCCGCTTTCGGCCACGCCCTTTCCGGTGCGCCGACCGGGCCCGCACGCCTCGCCGACCTGGGTTCCCGGCCCCGCACAGACCGGTCGAGGGGCCGGGAACCTCCAGTGTCAGACGCCGATCGGCTGGGCTGACGACGAGACGGGTGCGGGGAGTTCGCCGGCGGCGCCCAGATAGTCGTGGATGGCGGACGCGGCGGAACGACCCTCGGCGATCGCCCAGACGATGAGCGAGGCGCCGCGGTGCATGTCGCCGGCCACGAACACGCCGGGGGCCGACGTCTGCCAGGTGGCGTCGGCGTCGACGACGCCGCGGCGGTTGCGGTCGATGCCGAACTGGGTGAGCAGCGGCTGCTTCTCGGTGCCTTCGAAGCCGATCGCCAGCAGGACCAGGTCGGCCGGCAGGTCGCGCAACGAGCCCTCGGCCACGGTGACGGTCCGTACGCCGTTGATGCGTTCCACCAAGACGTCGACCACCCGGACGGCCCGGACGTTCCCGGAACCATCATCGACGAACTCCTGGACGGCCACGCCGAAGACGCGTTCGCCGCCCTCCTCGTGCGCGGGATAGTTACGCAGGATGATCGGCCACGTCGGCCACGGGTGCAGCTCGCCGGCCCGTTCCGAGGGGGGCAGCGGGTACTGGTCGAGCTGGATGACGTTCGTCGCGCCCTGCCGATGGGCCACGCCCAGGCAGTCCGCGCCGGTGTCGCCGCCGCCGATGATGACCACGTGTTTTCCGGCGGCGTCGATCGGGGTCGTCTCCTGCAGGCCGGCCACGACCCGGTTGGACGGGACAAGGTGCTCCATCGCCAGATGTACCCCGCGCAGTGCGCGGCCCGGCGTGTCCGTGGCGTCGCGGCCCGCGAGAGCGCCCGCCGCCAGCAGTACGGCGTCGAAGCGTTCGCGCAGGTCGTCGGCGGTGACGTCGACGCCGACGTCGACACCGGTCTCGAAGACGACGCCCTCGGCCTCCATCTGGGCGAGCCGGGCGTCCACGACGCTCTTCTCGATCTTGAAGTCGGGGATGCCATAGCGGAGCAGGCCGCCGATGCGGTCGTCGCGCTCGTAGACCGTCACGGCGTGGCCGGCCCGGGCCAGTTGTTGGGCGGCGGCCAGGCCGGCGGGGCCGGAGCCGACCACCGCGACCTTCTTGCCGCTCGCCACCGGCGCGGGCTGCGGGCGTACATAGCCCAGGTCGAACGCGTGGTTGGCGATCTCGACCTCGACCTGCTTGATCGTCACCGGGTCGTCGGAGATGCCCAGCACGCACGCCGCCTCGCACGGGGCGGGGCAGAGCCGCCCGGTGAACTCCGGGAAGTTGTTCGTCGCGTGCAGCGACTCGGCCGCCGCCTCCCACGCCCCGGTGCGGACCAGGTCGTTCCAGTCGGGGATGCGGTTGCCCAGCGGGCAGCCCTCGTGGCAGAACGGGATGCCGCAGTCCATGCATCGCGTGGCCTGGTCGCGGATGAGCTCCTCGCCGGCGGGCGGGTAGACCTCGCGCCAGTCCTGGATGCGCACCAGCACCGGGCGGCGCTTGGGCAGTTGCCGCTCGTAGCGAAGGAAACCGTTCGGATCAGGCACTCTGGACCCCCATGACCGCCTCGTCGACGTTGCGACCGGCGGCTTCGGCGGTCCTGATCAGTTCCATCACACGCTTGTAGTCGCGCGGCACGACGGCGGTGAACCGGTCGACGGCCGCGGGCCAGTCCTTGAGCAGGCGCTCGGCGACGGCCGAACCGGTCTCGGCCGCGTGCTTCTCGACGAGGGTGCGCAGGCTTTCCTGCTCCTCGGCGGTGAGCGGGGTCAGGTCGACCAGTTCCGGGTTGACCCGGGTGGGGGCCAGGTCGAGGACGAACGCGGTGCCGCCGCTCATCCCGGCCGCGAAGTTGCGTCCGGTCGGGCCGAGCACCACGACGGTGCCGCCGGTCATGTATTCGCAGCCGTGATCGCCGACGCCTTCGACGACCGCCTGGCCGCCGGAGTTGCGTACGGCGAACCGCTCGCCGGCCCGGCCCCGCAGGAACAGTTCGCCGGCGGTGGCCCCGTACAGGATGGTGTTGCCCGCGATGATGTTGTCCTCGGCGACGAATGGCGCGTTCTCGTCGGGCCGCACGATGACCCGGCCGCCGGAGAGTCCCTTGGCCACGTAGTCGTTCGTGTCGCCGATCAGGCGCAGGGTGACGCCGCGCGGCAGGAAGGCGCCGAACGACTGCCCGCCCGTGCCGCGCAGGGTGAACGAGATGGTGTCCTCGGGCAGGCCGGTGCCACCGTAGCGGCGGGTCACCTCGCCGCCGAGCATCGCGCCGACGCTGCGGTTGTCGTTACGCACCTCGATCTCGGCACGCACCGAGAGACCCTCGGTCAGCGCCGGGCCGGCCAGCTCGATCAGTTTGTTGTCGAGCGCCTTCTCCAGGCCGTGATCCTGCGCCACCACTCCGCGGCGGGCGGCGCCGGCCGGCAGGTCGGGGACGAACAGGATCGGCGACAGGTCGAGA
>DASRYP010000136.1:0-3396 GCA_035687165.1 Actinoplanes sp.
CTGCACGAGCGGATCCTCGAGCTGGGCCAGGAGCTGCCGTTCGCCGAGGACCCGTACGCCGACTGGGCCGCCACCGCCCGCGGCGAGGTGCAGACCGCCGCCGTGACCGCCCGGCTGGAGCTCTCCCACGCCGCGCTCGACCGCGACCCGTCCCGGTCGCTGCGCCTGGCCACCGAGGCGATCGAGCTCGACCCGTTCCTGGAGCCCGCCTACCGGGCCGCGATGGTCGCGGCCGTCGCCCTGGACCACACCGAGGACGCGCTGCGCCTGTTCGAGCGGTGCCGCAAGTTCCTCGACGACGAGCTCGGCGTGACGCCCTCGAACGATCTGGTCCGCCTGCAACGCGAGATCCTCGGCCGGCGCCGGCCCGAGCCCGAGCACACGTCCGTCCCGAAGATGCACCGGACGCCGCTGGAGCGGTTCTTCGGACGCTCGAACGAGCTCCGGGTCTTCGTCGACCCGGACCCGCCGCGGGTCGTCCACATCGTCGGGCCGGAGGGGTCGGGCAAGTCCGCGTTCCTCGACGAGATCGCCCGGCACCTGGTCGACCGGGTCGGCGTGGGGCACGCCGGCTCGTCGATCGCCGTGCACCGGCTGGCCTGGCTGCGCAGCGCGCTGGTGCAGCTCGGGGCCGGCCGGCACGTGCTCGACGTGATCGACTCCGCGGCCACGGACCGCCCGCTGGGCCGCGCCGAGCTCGAAACGATCTCCGCCGTGCTCGACGGCGACGAGCCGATCGTCATCGCCGTCGACGACGCCTGCAGCCTGGACGCCGCCGGGGTCGCCGAGCTGTCCTGGCTGTCCCGGCACTGCCCGGCGCTGCGGATCGTGCTCACCTACGACTACCCGTCGCAGATCACCTCGCTGCCGCTGGCCGGGCTGGGCACGCCGATCGTGCTGCGGCTCGCCCCGCTGACCGTCGAGGACCTCGGCGACGCCGAGCTCGCGGTCCGTACCGGCGGAATTCCGGCCCTGGTCGCGGTCGCGCGGCGACCCGACGAGATCGCGCGGGCGGTGGCCATGCAGATCGCCCGCGCGCGCACCCGGTGGATGCCGGAACAGTCCTGGGACCTGCTGCGGCACAGCGCGGTGCTGGGCGACCTGACCGCGAACGAGCTTTCCGAGCTGACCGGCCGGCCGCTCGCCCACGTGCTCACCTGCATCGACCGGCTGGTGCACGCGCACCTGCTC
The DNA here is from genome assembly GCA_035687165.1 of Actinoplanes sp. GTDB lineage: Bacteria > Actinomycetota > Actinomycetes > Mycobacteriales > Micromonosporaceae > Actinoplanes. Next base: position 1,192 of record DASRYP010000136.1, read on the forward strand.
GGTGAAGGCCCCGACGGCGAGGTCGGCCACCGCAGCTCACTGATTCGCGAGGCGGTGGCCGACCAGGTATCCGGCGCTTCGAGCCGGGCCTTGCGGGAGATGCTGGCGGTCAGTTCGTCACGGTGACCGCGAAGGCCGGCTGGCGAGCGCCGGTCGTCGAGACGAGGCTGACCGTGGTGATGGCGCCGGGCACCGGGCCGGTGACCCGGATGCTGAACGCGCCGGTCGCGTCGACCGCCGCCGTGCCGATGACCCGGCCGTTCAGGTTCGGGCCGAGCACCGCGGTCACCCGCTGCCCGGCGAGCAGCGTGGTGTTACCGGCGATGCGCCACTCGTTGTTGCCCGTGCGGTAGCGGACCGTCAGCCCGGTGAACGCGTCGGCCTGCGGCCGCACGGTCGTCCGCGCCATCGAGACGCCGGCCGGGTTGCGCACGGTCACCTCCAGGACGACCGGGTTGTTGTCGAAGACGAAGGCAACGTTCGGACCGGGCGCCGCCGGCAGGAGCTGAGCCGGGTAGCTGAACGTGGGCTTCGCGACGGTCCCGCTGGAGAGCGTCACCGCCGGCCCGGAGACCTGACGCCACGAGTACGTCTCGGCCGCAGTCGACCGGGAAGCGTCCAGGGTGACGACGCGTCCACGGACCACGGTCTGATCGGTGCCGGCGTCGGCCCGCGGCGCAGTGGCCCCGGTAACAATGACCGTGACGGTGACCGGGGCGGGAGTGCCGCCCGGGCCGGCGACGGTCAGCGTGAACCCGTACGTTCCCGGCAGGGTCGCCACGAAGGTCGCCTGCGGAGTGCTCGCGTTGGCCAGCGTCACGGCCGGGCCGGACGTCTGCACCCAGGTGTAGCTGTCGATCTGCCCGGTCGAGCCGGTCGCGTCCAGCTTCACGTTCTGGCCGACGATGGCCGGGGTATCGGCCGTGGCCGCGGCCACCGGGATGCCGGGCAGGAAGACCTGACCCGTGCCGACGAGCGCGACCGTCGAAGTGCCGCCCGCAGCCGACGTGACGGTGATGGTGCCGGGCGGGGCGATCACCCCGGCGAACGGGGAACCGCTGATCAGCCCGAATCCGGTGACGGTCAGGGCCGGCCCCGACTTGTCGCTGGAGCTCGCCCGTACGGTCAGAGACCGGGCGTCCGCGTCGTAGCTGACCTCGTTGATCGTCACCACGTCGGTCATCGCCTTGGTCTTGTGCGGCACCGGCCGGTCACCGGCGTTGATCACCTCGACCGCCGTGCCCGGCGCGATCGGCCCGTTGATCGGGAAGCGCCCGTAGTAGCGGCCGTGCGAGTCGCCGCGCAGCCGGGTGTTGCGGTAGCCGAGCGCCGGGTTGCCGACGATCTCGATGGCCTGGCCCGGCTCGCTGGTCGCGTAGACCTCGAGCACGCCCTTGTGGTCCACGCCGAGCGAGTAGTTCGCCTGGTTGAGGTCGACGCCGGCGTTGACCGCGTAGCGCCCCTGGATGGCGAAGAGGTCAGTGAAGCCCAGCTGCGAGATGACCACGCCGGTGGTGGGGTTGAGCTGCTCGATACGCACGAAGTTCGTCTCGTACGGGCTCCCCACGACCTGGTGGTCGACGCCCGGGTTGCCGGTGTATCCGGTCGGCGCGGCCGGGGCGACGGTCGGGTCCCACTTCAGGAACGGCCCGATCCGGCTGTTCAGAGCTCCGCCGAACGCGCCCGGGGTGGTACCGATGTCCTCGGTCATGGTGACCCGCCCCCGGTCGTCGGAGACCAGGTCATCCACACCGTACGGGTGGGTGATGCGGAAGCGCTGACCGGTCGGCGCGTCGAAGCGGATCCGCACCCGGCCGAAGACCATCTGGTCGCCCTCGACGACCTGCCCGGTGGCCCAGGCACCCTCGAGGTCCATGCCGATCGTGGCCGTGACCCCGTTGGTGAGCGTCACCACGGCCCCGGCAAGCTGGTAGAAGAACTCACCCGGGAAGTTGCCCGGGTACGAGATCGGCGCGTCCGGGGTCGGCACCTCACTCAGCAGCACCGGGCAGAGCGGATCCTCGGTGACACAGGCCTCCAGCCGGACGTTGTTGCTGTCCCGGTACCAGGCCGGGAACCCGTGTTCGGCGATCGGACCGACCTGCGTCAGTTTGCCGGCCCGTGGCGCCGCGGGGGCGACCGGTACGGCGGCGGCGACCCCGGCCAGCGGTACGACCACCGCCGCCGTCACCACCAGGGCGAACG
>DASRYP010000137.1:0-2606 GCA_035687165.1 Actinoplanes sp.
CGAGGGCGCCGACGTGGGGCTGGGACACGGAGTCGCGGTCCCGGTGTTCCACGCCATGCGGAGCACCGGGCTCGACGACATCACGGAACTGGCGCAGAAGGCCGCCGCGGGTGCGGTCCGCTTCGACGTACCGGAGCGGAAGGCGGAAGCCGCGGCGGCCCGCCGGTCGGCGAAGAAGGCGACCGGCCACGGCCTCAAGATCGTGGATCGGCGCCGGGCCGAACGGGACCGGCTGATCACGCGATACGGGGATCCGAGGCAGCGGCCGTGGATCTACCTGATCGTCGCGACCGGCGACATCTTCGAGGACATCCCGCAGGCGCAGGCAGCCGCCCGGGCCGGTGCCGACGTGATCGCGGTGATCCGCTCGACCGGCCAGTCCCTGCTCGACTACGTGCCCGAGGGCGCGACCCGTGAGGGCTTCGCCGGCACGTACGCGACGCAGGAGAACTTCCGGCTGATGCGCGCGGCCCTGGACGAGACGTCCAAGGAGCTCGGGCGTTACGTGCGGCTCACGAACTACGCGTCCGGGCTGTGCATGCCCGAGATCGCCGCGCTGGCCGGGATGGAGCGGCTCGACATGATGCTCAACGACTCCATGTACGGCATCCTGTTCCGCGACATCAACCCGATCCGCACCTTCGTCGACCAGCGCTTCAGCCGTCAGGTCCACGCCCGCGCCGGGATCGTCATCAATACCGGCGAGGACAACTACCTGACCACGGCCGACGCCGTCGAGGCGGCCCACACGGTGACGGTCTCGCAGCTGCTCAACGAATACTTCGCCCACGAGGCCGGCCTGGAGAACTGGCAGCTCGGCCTGGGCCACGCCTTCGAGATCAACCCCGACCTGCCGGAGTCGTTCCGCCTGGAACTGGCGCACGCCCTGCTGGCCCGCGAGCTGTTCCCGGACGCCCCGCTGAAGTGGATGCCGCCGACCAAGCACATGACCGGCGACGTCTTCCGCGGCAACCTGCTCGACGGCTTCTTCAACCTGGCGGGCGCGCTGACCGGGCAGAGCATCCTGCTCGTCGGCATGATGACCGAGGCCGTGGTGACGCCGTGGCTCTCCGACCGCGACGTGGCCCTGCAGAACGTCCGCTACGTGCTCGCCGGCGCCGGCAACCTGCACGAGGACTTCGTCCCCGCCCCGGGCGGCTTCATCCAGCAGCGCGCCCACTCCGTCCTCGGCGAGGCCGTCCAGCTCCTCGAGAAGATCGTCGACGACTCCCTGCTGACCGCGATCGCCGAGGGCACGTTCGGCATCATGAAGCGCCCCGCCGACCGCGGCAAAGGCCTCGACGGCGTCGCCCGGCACGACGAGGACTACTACAACCCCGTGACGGAGGCCCTGGAACCGTGAGCATCGTCAGGCCCTACGGGGACACCACCGGGGACGGGATGGTGCAGCTCTCGTTCACGCTGCCCGTGCCGCACGACAAGCGGGCCGAGGGGGCCGCGATCCAGCTCGCCAACAAGATGGGGATGGATCCGGCGATGCTGGTGCACGCCAAGCAGATGGGCGACGGGTTCACCTTCTTCGTCGTCTACGGGCGGGTCCACCACCTGGTGGACACCGACCAGGTGCAGGTCGTCGAGCGAGACTTCCCGTTGCTGAGCGCCAAGGAGGTGAACGCCACGATCAAGCGGCGGCTGCGGCGGCGGCTCAGCGTGGTGGGGGCGTGTATCGGGACCGACGCGCACACCGTGGGGATCGACGCGATCCTCAACCTCAAGGGGATCGCGGGGGAGAAGGGCCTGGAGTACTACAGCGAGTTGTCGGTGACGAACATGGGCGCGCAGGTGTCGGTGCCCGAGCTGGTCGAGACGGCCCGCGCGCGCAAGGCCGACGCGGTGCTGGTCTCCCAGGTCGTCACCCAGCGGGACGCGCACCTGCAGAACACCCGGGCGATGACGGCGGCGTTCCGCGAGGCCCTGCCGGCCGGCAAACGCCCGCTGCTGATCGTCGGTGGTCCGCGGTTCGACGAGCTGATGGCGGGAGAGCTCGGCGTCGACCGGATCTTCGGCCGGGGCACGACCCCCCGCGAAGTCGCCTCGTACCTCGTCCACGCCCTCGTCGGGAGCGAAAAATGATCACTGTCACGCACCGCCGGTACGTCCCCTACTCGCACGCGCACTACGCGGGGAACCTGGTCGACGGGGCGTACTCGCTCGGCCTGTTCGGCGACGTCGCGACCGAGGTGTGCATCCAGCTCGACGGCGACGAGGGGCTCTTCGCGTCCTACGACGACGTGCAGTTCAAGGCGCCGATCCAGGCCGGGGACGTGCTCGAGATCGTCGGGACCGTGGTGCGGATGGGCTCGCGCAGCCGGCGGATCGCGTTCGAGACGCGGGTGGTGTGCCGGGGCACGGGCGGGTCGGCCGCCGCCGTTCTCGACGAGCCGATCGTGGCCGTGACCGCGACGGGCACGGTCGTCGTCCCGCTGACTCAACCTTGACCACCGCGGTTTGCGTGGACGTCGGGTCCACCTACACGAAAGCGGCTCTGATCGATCTCGCCGGCGGACGCCTCGTCCGCCGGGCCGAGGTGCCGACCACCACCGACGGGGACGTGCTGACCGGGCTTGATCAGGCGGTCGAGGCGG
>DASRYP010000138.1:0-4104 GCA_035687165.1 Actinoplanes sp.
GCCGCGAGGTCGTCGGGCGACGCCATCAACGAACGGTCCTTGTAGCCCAGTAGGTATTCGTCGAACCCGGGCAACGCCAGCCACTGGTCGGTCGCGGACGCGTCCCCCGGCCCGGCCATCGCCGGACCGTCGAGAATCTGCGTCGCGGCGAACATCTCGGTGCCGGCGACGTCCACGGTGGTCAGTTGATCGCCGGCCGCTGCGATGCCGATGCGGCAGTCGCTCATGGGCAGGCCCGTCCACCCGGCGAAGTCTTTGCGTGCGGCCGGGCCGTGGCTGCGGAAATAGCGCAGCGCGAGGAGCCCAAGAGCCTCCTCGCGCGACGGCCGTAGCGGTTGCGGGACCCACTCGTCGAGCAGGACGAACGTCTGTTCCTTGCCGACGTGGGGCGCGATCGCTGTGACGCCGCGCTGGGACGCGTACCAAAGGAGGTGATAACCCCGCTGGCCGGTGACCTCGACCCCGCCCTCGACCATCGCGGCCAGGCACTCGGACCGGGTGAGACGGCCGCCGCCGGCCAGTGCGCCCCCGAGGATCTCGACCGCACGGTCGGCCGTCTTCTCGTCGAGGCCGAGCGTATCGCGGCGCTTGGCTGCCCCGCCCAGGGCGCGCACGCCCGTCAGGTCGAGCATCCAGTGGGCGTCGGCCGCCGGGACGAAGTGCACCGTGCCCCGCATCGGCCAGGTGCGCAGGACCGACCTGTCCTCGAGCGCGGCGTTGACCTCGGCGAGCGTGGCGCCGGGCAGACGGCACCCCAGCGACCAGAGACCACTGTTCACGTCTTGCGCCTGCATCGCTCCGAACCACTCGACGATCTCGGCGACCGAGGACCGCGAATTGTCTCGCAGCAGCAGGCTGGTCATGCGAAAGGCCAGGGCCGTCGTCCGTTCCATGACGACGACCCTAGGCCTGGGGTACGACATTCAGCGGCCGCGCTGCTCGCGGTAGACCTTGATGAGATTGTTCGTCGACGAGTCGTCGTCGGCCTCCGGGGCGGACGCGGAGGTCAGCTTCGGGGCGAGTTGGTTGGCCATCACCTTGCCGAGCTCGACACCCCACTGGTCGAACGAGTTGATCTGCCAGATCGTGCCCTGGGTGAACGTGATGTGCTCGTAGAGGGCGATGAGCTGGCCCAGCACGGCGGGGGTGAGGTCGGGCGCGATGATCGTGGTCGTCGGGTGGTTGCCCTGCATCACGCGGTGCGGCGCGATCTTCGGGTCGGTGCCCTCGGCCAGGACCTGCTCGAGCGTGCGGCCGAACGCCAGCGCACCGGTCTGCGCGAAGAAGTTCGACATGAGCAGGTCGTGCATGTCGCCGATGTCGTGGTTGGGCGTGCTGAACCCGAGGAAGTCGGCCGGGATCATCTTGGTGCCCTGGTGGATCAGCTGGTAGAACGCGTGCTGCCCGTTCGTGCCGGGCTCGCCCCAGAAGACCTCGCCGGTCTGGAAGTTCACCGGGGAGCCGTCCAGCCGTACCGACTTGCCGTTACTCTCCATCGTGAGCTGCTGCAGGTACGCGGGGAAGCGGTGCAGATATTGCGAGTACGGAAGTACCGCGTGCGACTGGGCGCCGAGGAACGTGTCGTACCAGACGTTGAGCAGGCCCAGCAGCGCCGGGACGCTCGACTCGACCGGCTCGTTGCGGAAGTGCTCGTCGACGGCGTGGTAGCCGGCCAGCATGTCGGCGAACTGTTCCTTGCCGATCGCGATCATGACTGAGAGGCCGACCGCGGACGGCAGCGAGTAGCGCCCGCCCACCCAGTCCCAGAAGCCGAACATGTTCGCGGTGTCGATGCCGAAGTCGGCCACCCGCTTCGCGTTGGTGCTGACCGCCACGAAGTGCTTGGCCACCGCGGCCTGGTCGCCGCCGAGGCCGTTGAGCAGCCAGGTGCGGGCCTCGGTGGCGTTGGTGAGCGTCTCCTGCGTACCGAAAGTCTTGGACACGACGACGAACAGCGTGGTCGCCGGGTCGAGGTCGTGCGTCTTCTGGTAGAGATCCGTGGGGTCGATGTTGGAGATGAACCGGCACTCGATATCCGGGGTCTTGAACGCCTTCAACGCCTCGTAGGCCATCACCGGGCCGAGGTCGGAGCCACCGATGCCGATGTTGACCACGGTCTTGATGCGTTCACCGGTGATGCCGACCCACTCGCCCGAGCGCACCTTGTCGCTGAACGCGCCCATCCGGTCGAGCACGTCGTGCACCTCGGCGACCACGTCCTGCCCGTCGACCACCAGGGTCGCGTCGCGCGGCAGACGCAGCGCGGTGTGCAGCACGGCCCGGTCCTCGGTCACGTTGATGTGCTCACCGGCGAACATCGCGGCTGTCCGCTCCCGCAGCCCGGCTCGCTCAGCCAGCGCGAACAACGCGCTCAGCACTTCGTCGGTGACCAGATTCTTGCTGTAGTCGACGGTGAGGTCGGCCAACCGCGTGGTGAGGCGCTCGCCGCGCTGGGGGTCGCTGCCGAACAGATCGCGGAGGTGCACAGCCGCGAACTTCTCGGCGAGGCCCTGCACCGCCTGCCACTCGGTGCTGTCGGAAACGTGTTCGCTCATCGTCCTAGTCACTTCTGTCCTAGTCTCTTCCTCGAACCCGGACTCTCGACTTCATCCTGGCACGAAACGATGCTCGACGACGGCGACGACATCGAGATCACAAGGCTGACAACACACTCCATGTCGGGCATCACTCTCCCCGGATCCTCCCCCGCGAAACCCCGCGCCGCGCGGAAACAGGCGATCGCGGGCGGTTCATCTCACCGAGCGCGCCCAGTCCGGTCTCACCGAGCGCGCCCAGTCCGGCCACGGAGCCGGCGTAACCGCGACCCCGAGCCTGAGAAGTAGCGGGCCCGCGCGGTCGAAGACCCGTTCAGCCCAGCTTCACCCGCGGGTTCGCCGTCTCGGCCGGGCAGGAGAAGAGATTCCGGGGCTCCCGGTGCACCTCCAGGACCGGCATCGGTGCGTTCAGGTTGCCGATGCGTTTTCCGCAACTTGCGCTTCCGGCCGTCGGGCAAGTAGCCAAGAGGACATGAAGGCGATCATCGACGGGCACAACGACCTGCCCATGCAGTTGCGCGGGCGCTACGGATACCGGGTGGACGGGCTGGACGAGCCGCGTCCCGAGCTGCAGACAGACATTCCCCGGTTGCGGGCGGGCGGGGTCGGCGGGCAGTTCTGGTCGGTCTACGTGCCCGGTGACCTGGGCGAGCCCGAGGCGGTCGTGGCGACGATGGAGCAGATCGACAGCGTCTACCGGCTGGTCGCGGCCTACCCGGACGACTTCGCGATCGCCTACGGCGCGGACGACGTCGAGCGGGCCGTCGCGGCCGGGCAGATCGCCTCGCTGATCGGGATCGAGGGCGGGCACAGCCTGGCGAGCTCGCTGGGGGTGCTGCGGGCGTTCGCGCGTCTCGGTGTCCGTTACGTCACGCTGACCCACAACGAGAACACCTCGTGGGCGGACTCCGCCGTGCGGGAGTCCCAGGTCGACGGGCTCAACGACCAGGGCCGGGCGATCGTCCGGGAGATGCAGCGCATCGGCGTGCTGGTGGACCTCTCGCACGTCGCGCCGGTCACGATGCACGCCGCGCTCGACACGGCGTTCGCCCCGGTGATCTTCAGTCACTCCGACGTACGGGCGCTGCACGATCACCCGCGCAACGTCCCCGACGACGTGCTGACCCGGCTGCGCGACAACGGTGGTGTGCTCATGCTGACCTTTGTCGCGTCGTTCGTCTCGGCCGAGGCCCGGTCCTGGTCGCTGGCGGCGGACGCGGAGTGGCAACGGCTCGGCCCGCTGCCCCGACCGGCCGACTGGCCGCGCGCGCCGTACCCGGGCGAGGACCTGGCCACGATGCCCGACTGGCCCGGACCGGACCGGCTGGTGGTGCCCGAGTACGCGTCGTGGCTGGCGGCCAACCCGCGCCCGCCGGTGACCGTGGCCCAGGTCGCCGACCACGTGGAGCACGCTCGCGACGTGGCCGGGGTCGACCACGTCGGCGTGGGGGGCGATTACGACGGCACGACCGAGCTGCCGGACGACATGGGCGATGTGTCGAGCTATCCGCTGCTGCTGGCCGAGTTGTCCGGGCGCGGTTGGTCGGAG
>DASRYP010000139.1:0-5341 GCA_035687165.1 Actinoplanes sp.
GCGCCGCTCGTCGCCCCGCCGGGGCCGGTGCTCAGCTTGTCGCCGGCCGCGGTCAGCAGTTCGAGGCCGGCGACGTTGTCGGAGGTCCGCCCGTACGCCAGGGACCGCGACCCGCACGCGTTGTTGCCGATCATCCCGCCGATGGTGCAGCGCGGGTGGGTCGACGGGTCGGGCCCGAACCGCACGCCGTGCGGGGTGGCGGCCTTCTGCAGCACGGCGTGCACGGTGCCGGGCTCGACCACGGCCGTACGCGCCTCGGGGTCGATCTCCAGGACGCGGTTGAAGTGGCGCGAGAAGTCGAGCACGATGCCGCGCCCGACCGCGTTGCCCGCGACCGAGGTGCCGGCGCCCCGCGAGGTGAACGGCGTGCCGGTCGCGCGGGCGACGGCGAGGGCGGCAGCCACATCGTCGGCGTCGCGGGGGCGAACGACCGCCAGCGGAGGAATGCGGTAGAGCGAGGCGTCGGACGAATACATGCCCCGGGTGCCGGGGTCGGCGCGCACCTCGAGGCCGGCCTTCTCGAGTGCCGCCACCACATCGTTCATGGGTAACATGTTACTCGTGCCCACCCTCTCGCTCCCGTCGGAGGCGGCGTCCCTGGCCGACGCCGTCGCCTCGGCCGTCCGGGACGGGATCGCCACCGGTGAGCTCGTGCCCGAGACGACGTACTCGGTCTATCAGGTGGCCTCGTTGCTCGGGGTCTCGCGCAGCCCGGTGCGGGAGGGGATGCTGCGGCTGGCCGAGGCGGGCCTGGTGGAGATCATGCGCAACCGGGGGTTCCGGGTGTTGCGGCCGCGGGCCCGGGACGTCGAGGAGATCGTCGAGATCCGGCTGGCGCTGGAGCCCGCCGCCGCCCGCAAGGCCGCCCTGCTGGGCACGGAGGCACAGCACGCCGCCGTCCGCGAGGCCCTGGACGAGATGGCGGCAGCGGCCGCGCGGGACGACGAGGCCTCCTTCTGGCCGGCCGACCGCAACCTGCACGACCTGCTTCTGCGCGCGGCCGGGAACACGCGGGCCGCGGCGATCGTCGCCCAGCTCCGGGCGGCGACCGCCCTGCTCGGGCCGCCCACCACGGCCAGCGGTCGCACGTTGCCCGAGATCCTCGCCGAACACGAACCGGTGGTCACCGCGGTCCTGTCCCGCGCGGGCGCCGTTGCCGAGGCCGCCATGCGCGGCCACCTCGAAGCAACGGGCGCCCTGCTCGTCGCCAACCTCGCGGCCGGAGTTCGCCGACGGTGACCGGCGGGCCGTGCGGTTACGCCGCGGCGTTCCGCCAGGCGGACCAGCCCCGGCACAGCACATAGGCCGCCACCGTCGCCACCACCAGGGCGCCGTCGACCCAGGCGGTCTGCACAGCCGCCGGCAGGTCGAGGAGCGCGAGGGCCTGGACGGTCACGAGCGTCTTCTGCAGCAGGATCAGCTCGAACATGCCTCGTTGCCGGCGCGGCGCGAGCGCGAGCAGGGCCCACATCCCGGCGAAGACCAGGTATGCGGTCGTCCGCCAGAACTCGGTCAGGACGTAGTCGTCGGGCGCGTCGAGGATCCGGAAGATGCCGCCGGCGAAGGCGGCCACCGTGGCGACCGCGCAGATCGCGAGCAGGAGGCGTCCGGCTCGCTCCGCGCCGGGGTTTCGCAGGCCGGCGTCCGCGGTGTTTCGGGAAAGCGTTGTTGTCTGCACCTGGACACAGTGCCGCGACCGACCGCCCGTTCGCGTCGGTGAGAACTACGTACGTGGATCAGTCGTCCGCCGGCCCCGGCCGGACCCCGGGCAGGTCCCGCAGCTGCCGGCGCGAGGAGATCCCCAGCTTGCGGAAGATGTTGCGCAGGTGCGCCTCGACCGTTCGGGTGCTGAGGAACAACCGGGTCGCGACCTCCTGCGACGTCGCGCCGGTGGCGACCTGCCGGGCGATGTAGAGCTCCTGCATGGTCAGCTTGTCGTACGTCACCTCGCCCCGGCTGCGGGCGACCTCACCGGTCGCCTGGAGCTCGTCGGCGGCGCGGCGGGCGAACGCCTCGATGCCGTGGTCGGCGAACAAGGAGTGGGCGGTACGCAGCTCGTGGCGGCAGTCCCGGCGCCGGCCCGTGCGGCGCAGCCATTCCCCGTACAGCAGGTGCGCGCGAGCCCGGTACGGCACCAACGGGCTGTGCGCGAGCCGCTCGACCGCCTCGCCGAAGTCGTACTCCCGGCCGGTGACCAGACCGCGGGCGTACGCGCTGATGCCGTGGGCGGAGTCGGATCCGTCGTCGTCGGTGTGCTCGGCCAGCGACTCCAGCGCGCCGGCCGCCTCGTCCGCGTGGCCGCACCGGACGGCCGCCTCGATGAGCTCGGGCAGGACCAGGCCGGTGAGGAAGAGGTCGTCCTGCTCCTGCGCGCGGCGGGCCGCCCGCAGCGCGGCGGGGTAGTCGGCCAGCCCGTTGTTCAGCAGCGCGGCCGCCCAGTGGGCGTTGGCGGCCAGCTGGCCGGGAGCGGGCGTCGCGGCTGCGGAGTCCAGCAGGCCGGCGGCCTCCTGCCGCCGGCCGCGCATGGCGGCCAGCTGGAGCCGGTGGTACGACACGGGTGTGCCGCCGGTCGCGTCGGCGATCGCCTCCTCCTCGGCTATCGCGGTCATCGCCCGGTCGAGGTCGCCGGTCAGCACGGCGTGCGACGCGGTCTGGGCCAGGCCGAGCCGGATCGCGAGCGGCGCTCCCGACTCGCGACCGGTCCGCAGCAGCGCCGCCGCGATCGCCGCGTGGGCGTCGGGATTCCGGAGCTCCGACGTGAGCATGAGAGCCAGCGCCGGATGTCTCCTCCACAAGGGAGGATCGGTCTCGGCGAGGACGCGGCGCATCAGGGGCACGGCGGCCCGATGCCCATCCCGCACGAGGATCAGGAGCGCGTCCAGAACGTCGGGGGCGTGCGCGGCCGGCGCGGTGCGGCGGGCCTCGGCCAGGATCGTGCTCAGGACCCCGCTGGCGCGTCCGACGGCGAGGCTCATCTCGGCCGCGTCCAGGAAACTCGCGCGCGCCGACGCCGGGTCCACGGTCGCCAGCCGCTGGGCGGCGCGCACCATGAACGTGGCGCCGCCGCTGTTGCCGTCGCCGGGCCGGACGAACGCGATGCGTCCCCGGATGAGGTCGGCCCGCGCCTGCTGCCGGTCGTCCAGCCCGGCGTTCTCGACGGTGGCGAGCAGGTCGGTGGCGGCCTCGGCCCGGCCGGCGTCGAGGCTCGCCTGGGCCGCCTCGATCGTCCGCCCGATCCGGGTTCCGGGATCCAGCGTCAAGGCGGCGGCCCGTTCCAGGAACGCCGCGGCCGCCTGCGCCCCGCCGCGCGCTCCGGCGACGGCCGCCGAGCGCGTCAGTTCGGCGGCGACGTCGTCGTCCGGGCCCGCGCAGGCCTGCGCGCGATGCCAGGCCCGCCGGTCCGGGTCGGCCGCCGGGTCGGTGACCTGGGCCAGAGCGCGGTGCGCGGTGCGCCGCCGCTCCGGCGAAGCCGCGCGGTAGACCCCGGACCGGGCCAGCGGATGGCCGAACCGTACGCGCGTGCCGAATTCGACCAGCCCGGTGGCTGTCGCCGCCGCTCCCGCGACGGCCACGTCGAGGCCCAGCCACTGCGCGGCGGGCCAGAGCAGAGCGGGACTGCCGGTGGGGTCGGCCGCGGCGACGGTGAGCAGCATGCGCGCGTCGTCCGGCAGGCCGGCCAGCCGGTCCTGGTAGCCGCGCTCGATCCGCGACGGCACCGGCGCCGGGTCCGGTGGGCCGAAACCGCCGGCCTTCGGCAGTTCGCGCAGCGCCAGCGGGTTCCCCCGGGCCTCCGCCACGATGTGATCCCGCACCTGGGCGTCGAGGGCGACATGGCTTTGCGCGGCGAGCACCGCCCGTGATTCCGCGTCGGTCAAACCGCCCACGGTCAGCCGGGGCAGCTCGTCGAGCTCGTTCGGGGTGTCGTGCGGACGCCGGGCGAATATCATCGCGACGGGCTCCGAGGCGAGGCGCCGGGCCACGAACGCCAAGGCTTTGGACGACGCCGTGTCCAGCCACTGCGCGTCGTCGACCAGGCAGACCACCGGCCGGTCAGCCGGGCCTGACCCGAGCAGGGTCAGGGTCAGGGTCGCCAGGCCGACGAGGAACGGCTCCGGGGTTCCCGGCCGCAGGCCGAACGCGACCTCCAGGGCCGCGCGGATCGGCTCGGGCAGTTCGGGCAGCTCGCCCAGCATCGGTGCGCACAGTTGATGCAGCCCGGCGAAGGGCAGCTCCGTCTCGAACTCCGATCCGGCGGCCTCGATGATCCGGCATCCGGTTCTCGGCCGGCGGGCGTACTCCAGCAGTGTGCTCTTGCCGATGCCGGCGTCGCCCTGCAGCACCAGCGCGCTGCCCCGGCTCCCGCGCGCGGCCCGCAGCAGATCGTCGATGCGCCGGATCTCGCGGTCTCGACCGATGGTCCCGGCGGTCGGTGCCGGACTTCGCATACCCCGCACCGTAGCCGTACTCACCAAGCCCCGGTCCGGGCACCGGCGGGCCGTCGCCGGGAAACCGGGGTGAGCGGCTTCCCGGCGACGGCCTGGGTCAGCGGACGACGACGGTCTTGACGATCTTGTCGGCGAGAGTCTGCTTCTTGGCGTCCCACAGGGGGAAGAGGTAGCCGATGTAGCAGATGATGCTGTCGACGATGTGGGCCAGGTCGCGGAGGAACGCCAGGCCGGCGCCGATCGGGGTGCCGGTCTGCTCGCCGACCAGGCGGATGCCGAGGGCCTTCTTGCCCCAGCTCTGACCGGTCTTGCCGGCCTGGAACCAGCGGTTGTAACCCTGAACGGCCACAGCCAGCACGATGAACACGTAGTAGAAGGCGTTCACGCCGTTGTCGCTGCGGCCGAGGACAGCGGCGAGGATGGAGAAGGGCGCGACGCAGAGGCCGTCGATGAGGTAAGCGCCGACCCGCTGGATCCAGCTGGCGTAGGCCACGGCCGGTGCGGCGTATTGCGGCGCGTCGTACTGGGGATTCGTCATGGTGTGAGGTTCCTTCGTGTGGCTCAAACGATGTCGAGCCGGTGGAGTTGAAACAGCCAGCTCGCGAGTGCGAGCGGGCCGATGATCCACCCCAGGCCCTGGCGCCGGGCGGGCGACCAGGGGCGGGGCGGTCGGATGAGGCCCGCGGCGCGCAGCGGCACCAGCAGGCAGGCGGTCGCGGCGAGCGCGGCCAGCAGGAAGATCACCGGGTTGGCCGACCAGGCGGCGTGGGCATCGCCGCGGACCAGGGCCACGGCCGCGGTGGTCAGGCCGCAGGCCGGGCAGGGCAAGCCGGTGATCAGGCGCAGCGGGCACGGCAGGCCGACGCCCGTGCGGCCGGTGAGGAACGGCCACACGG
>DASRYP010000140.1:0-2913 GCA_035687165.1 Actinoplanes sp.
TGGGATCTTCGGCGGGGGGTATCAGGCGGCTCCACGGGGCGATGGGGGTCGTCTTGCGGGGGACCAGGCCAGGGGCAGAGGAAGGGCAGGGGGAAGCGCATGCTCGTCAATCAAGCGGTGATCACGGGTAAGGGTGCCGCAAAGGGGCGTACGCCGGAGGAGATCGATCTGATCCGTACGATCCTGCGCGGCCGGTTCGACGACCTGAGCTTTGAGTACGACCAGGCCGTGGCCGAGAACCAGAAACTCCGGCTGGTCGAGATCGGCGACAGCGCCGGCGACGACCAGGCCGACAGTGGGTCCAAGACGGCCGAGCGCGACGCGGCGACGTCGCTGCTGCGCACTCTCCTCGACCGGCGCACTCAGGCCGAGCACGCCATCCATCGGCTCGACGAGGGCACCTACGGCAACTGCGAGGGCTGCCACAACCCGATCCCGGTGGAGCGGCTCGAGATCTTTCCGTCGGCCACCACGTGCGTCCACTGCAAGCAGAACCGCGAGCGCCGAGCCGGCTGACCGGCGGCCATCGCCGATGCCCACCGGGTCCGCCGCGCGAGCGGCGGACCCACCTCATCCGGGCATGTCGTAGGGCCGCAAGTCGTCGGTGCCGCCCGTGGCCGACACGCCACGCGCATCTTGGTCGATGACTGCTCCGGCGACTACGCCCGGCGCAACGCGACCGAGATGACTCAGAGGGCGTCGAAGGGGACCGACTCCCACGCCTCGCCGATCAGCTCGGCCAGCTTGTCGCCGGCCGGATAGGTCAGGTCGTCGATCGACACGATCTCCTGGCGGACCGTGCGCGAGTTGACCGCGATCGCCGCCGTGAAATCGAGCAGTTCGCTCATCGGCACCGGCCGCATCGTCCACGGCACGCCCTGCATGGTCAGCGCGATCTGCAGCAACACCATCGTGATGCCCTTGAGCATCGGCGCCTGCGGCCACACCACCTCGTCGCCGTTGAAGAAGGCCACGTTCCACACCGTGCCCTCGCGCACCATCCCGTCGGACCCGACCGACAGCGCGTCGTCGTAGCCCGCCGCGACCGCCAGCCGCTGCGCGCGGATCAGCCCCATCGTCGCCGCGTGCTTCTGCTCGGGCCACTCCCGCCGGAAGTCGGGGTCGATCCGGACCCGGAGCGGCGCGGCCGGCTCCGCGGAGGCCGGGTCGGACACCTGCACCACCACGTCGGGCGGGCCGGAGCGGTCGGCGCCGGGTAGGTAGGACACCCGTACCGAGGCGTCCCGCGCGCCGCCGAGCGCCCGCAGGATCAGCCCGCGCAGCCGATGCTCGTCGTCCAGGCCCGGGCGCCAGCCGAAGAACTCCTCGTTGCCGTCGGCCAGCCGGGCGAAGTGCAGCCCGAGACCTCGTACCCCCTGGTCTCTGACTTGCATCGTGGTGAAGTGGCCGTAGTTGACGCCGGCCAGCCGATGCGTGTCGGCGAGGTCGGGCGTCCGGCCGTTCACTTCGATGTTCAGCACAGTCCCACCTTAGGCACTCGCGTCGCCGGCGGCCCCACCCCCTCCGGCCGTCGCGGGCGGCCGCCGACGTGTGACCGGCGTTACGGGTCCCGGCCGAGGTTAGACCGGATGATCACGGGGTATCGAGGCGCTGGCGGTCGCAGCGAGGCGGCCGGCGATCCCACGACGCCAAGGAGCGGACATGTCACTCAGCAACGACGACATCACCTCGACCACGGGTCCCGGCTCCGGCGAGGGCCCGGCCGACGGTGGCGCGAACCCGGGTGGCCACGACGGCGGCGCGGACGGCAGCGCGGGCGAGGGCCCGGCCGACGGTGGCGCGAACCCGGGTGGCCATGACGGCGGCGCCGACGGCACCGCCTCCTGAGGAGTGCCCGACATGACGTACGAAGCGCCGGGCGGCTCCCGCCCGGCGCTCGCCCGTGCCGTCGCTGTTGAGCCGGGCAAGTTCGCCGCGGCGTACTGGGGAAAGGCGCCGCTGCTCTCGCGCGCCGGTGAGCTGGCCGGGCCGGGCGGCTTCGGCGACCTGCTCTCGCCGGACGCGGTCGACGAATTGCTCAGCCGCCGCGGTCTGCGCACCCCGTTCCTGCGCGTCGCGCGGCAGGGCAACGTGCTGCCGGTCGGGCAGTTCACCGGAGGCGGCGGGGCGGGCGCGGAGATCAGCGATCAGATCATCGACGACCAGGTGATGCGGCTTTATGCGGAGGGCGCCACCCTGGTCCTCCAAGGACTGCACCGCCTCTGGCCGCTGCTGATCGACTACAGCCGGCGCCTCGGCGCCGAGCTGCGCCGCCCGCTGCAGGTCAACGCCTACCTCACTCCGCCGGGCAGCCAGGGCTTCAGCACCCACTACGACACCCACGACGTCTTCGTGCTCCAGGTCGACGGGACCAAGCGCTGGCGCCTGCACGAGCCGGTGCTGGCCGACCCGCTCGAGAAGCAGGCCTGGGGCGGGCACGCCGACGAGGTGGCCGCCACCGCGCTGGGCGAACCCGCGCTCGACGTGGTGCTCGAACCCGGCGACGCGCTCTACTTGCCCCGCGGCTGGCTGCACTCGGCCGAGGCGCTCGGTCACCGCTCGCTGCACCTGACCCTCGGGGTACGGGCCCTGACCCGGTACGCCGTGGTCGAGGAACTGCTGGCGTTGGCGGCCGGCGACGCCCGGCTGCGGGCCACGCTGCCGTACGCGGTGGACGTCGCCGACCCGGAGACGATCGAGCCCGAGCTGACCGAGACCGTCGAGGCGCTGCGCGACTGGCTCGCCCGCGCCGACCCGGCCGACGTCGCCGAACGGCTCGCCGCCCGCGACTGGCCGGCTGCCCGGCCCGCGCCGCTGAGCCCGCTCGCCCAGCTCGACTTCGCCGACAACCTGGACCTGTCGTCGACGGTCCGGGTCCGCGAGGGCCTGCGCTGGCGGCTCACCGAGGACGGC
>DASRYP010000141.1:0-2280 GCA_035687165.1 Actinoplanes sp.
CGAGGATCAGCAGGTCGAGGTGAACCTGTAGCGGTTCTTGCACGGTGCCGGGACTGACCGTGCTCAGTTCGGGGGTCAGGAGGCCGCCGAGCAGGATCACCCGACTGCCGCCCTCGCGTACCGTGATCGCGGCGTTCAGGCCGTTGGTCACCACGGTGAGGTCGCTGCGATGGGCTAGTTGCGCGGCGACGGTATGGCAGGTCGTTCTGGTGTCGATTCCGACGGCGGCGCCGGGTTCAACGAGTCGGGCGACGACGCGGGCGATCGCGGCCTTCTCGGCTACCCGGGTCGAGGCACGGGAGCCGTAAGCGGGGGCACGGCGGATGATCGCCCCGCCGTGGACCCGCTGTAGCTGTCCTGCCTCGTCGAGCTCGGCGAGGTCGCGGCGGATGGTCATGCCGGACACGCCGAACCGCTGCGCCAGTGCGGTGACGTCGACCTGACGGGTCTGCTGCAGCGTCTTCAGTATGTCGCGCTGACGAACACTCCGTGCGTCCTCTACACCGCTCTCCTGCGACACACGGGCCACGCTACCGGGCCCTGCGACTGCCTCTAGTTTCATGACCGGCGACCGCCCCGAGGCCGTGGCGATTGCCTCTCTGGCTCGCTGGCCTCGGCGGTCGCGCCTGCCCGGACACGCACCGGTTTCATCGCGGCCTCCTGTCGATTCCGCCTTCACCACTGGAGATCGTGTGCGACTGAACATAGCAGAGGTGAGCGGGAGCCGCAAGCGACACCGGCCCCCTCACCAGGTCTCATCAGGGAAAGTCGCGGCATAATAGCCCTTGACTCAGCGACATGCTGCCACCTACTGTTCTCGTTAAATGTTCATTCGCACATCGCGTCGGAGGTCGAGGTGGCTGTACGCATCAAGGCGGGCATGGAGAAGGTGCCCGGCGGGTTGATGTTGGTTCCCCTGCTCATCGGGGCGGTGATCCATACGGCGGCACCGGACGCGGGGAAGTTCTTCGGGTCGTTCACCGGGGCAATGTTCACCGGCTTGGCGCCGATCCTCGGCGCGTTCTATGTGTGCCTGGGCGCGACGCTGGACCTGAAGGCCACGCCCTACATCCTCAAGAAGGGCGGCGTGCTGCTCGGCAGCAAGATCGTGTTCGCCGCGATCGTGGGCACCGTCCTGGGCCGGTTCCTGGGTGAGGCCCCGATCTCCAGCGGGCTGCTGGCCGGCCTGTCGGTGCTGGCAGTGGTGGCGGCACTCAGTGACACCAACGGCGGGCTGTACATCTCGCTGATGGGCCAATTCGGGCGCAACCGCGACGTCGGCGCCTACAGCGTGATGAGCCTGGAGTCCGGCCCATTCCTCACGATGGTCATCCTCGGCATCGCCGGGCTGTCCGCATTCCCCTGGCAGGCGCTGGTCGGGGCGATCCTGCCACTGGTCCTGGGGATGCTGCTGGGCAACCTCGACCCGGCGATGCGCAGGTTCCTGGCGCCCGCGGTCCCGGCGCTCGTGCCGTTCCTCGGGCTCACCCTCGGGTTGACCATCAACCTGGCGGCGGTGTGGCGGGCGGGGCTGCTCGGCATCGGGCTCGGGCTGTTCGTAGTGCTCGTCGGTGGCGCTGTGCTGCTGCTGGCCGACAAGCTGACCCGCGGTGACGGCATCGCCGGGCTTGCCGCGGCCACTACGGCCGGCAACGCCGCGGTCGTCCCGGCGATCGTCGCGCAGGCCAACCCGGTCTACGCCCCGGCCGCGCAGAGCGCCACCGTGCTTGTCGCCTCGTCGGTCGTCGTCACCGCGATCCTGTGCCCGATCATCACCGTGCTGTGGGCCCGGGTGGTCCTCAAGCACCCCCCCGGTGGTCGCCGGGAAGCCGAGGCCGCCTTCGCGGCGGACCTGCACCCGCACCTGGACCACGTGCCCGCCGACACCGGCGAGGCCGCTCTGGAGGCTGCGCATATCAAGGTGCTCGACGACACCGGTCCCGACCGACCCCAGGACAACAACCGAACCAGGACCACCGACCGCGGCAGCGGCACGAAGTCGACCAGCGATCCGACGAGCCGACGGCCGGACCGCACCGTCCGCCGCGACGACCGATAGAAGCGACCGGGAGAAGCGAGAAGCAGATGCGTGACCAGCGAGTGGTGCGCTGCACCTACTACCTGGAGTCGGAGATGAAGCCGGCACGGGCGGCGGCGATCCTGGCCGGTGAGCAGTCCAGCGGGACGTTCGTGTCGGTGCCCGGTGAGTCGGCGGAGTTGCACGAACACCACGGCGCGCAGGTCGTGGATGTGCAGCACCTGAGTCGCCGCCGCCCGTCG
>DASRYP010000142.1:0-19147 GCA_035687165.1 Actinoplanes sp.
CCCGGCCGCGCTCGGCGTGCTCGACGGCGGCGCGGACGACGAGGCGCTGGACGAGCTCCGGCCGCCCGCCAGCCGCCGGTCGTCCTTGCCGCCGCCGCCGCCGCCGGTGAATGCCTGGACGACGCCGAAGCCGACCACCAGGACCAGCGCGGCGGCCATCGCGGCGCTCCAGTTGGGCCCGCGGCGCTCGGGCCGCGCCCGCTCCGGCTCGAAGACGTCGCTGGTCCGCGGCGACTCCGGCGGCCGTGCGGCGTCGAACTCGTGCAGCAGCGGCGCCGGGTCGACACCCAGCTTGAGGGCGATGGTGCGGACGTGCCCGCGGGCGTAGAAGTCGCCGCCGCACGCCGAGAAGTCGTCGTTCTCGATGCCCAGGAGCAGGGTGCGGCGGATCCGGGTCGCGTGTGCGACCTCGTCGACGCTGAGTCCGGCAGACTCCCGCGCCTGCGCGAGGGTCGTGCCGATGGACACCGTCGTACTCCTCCCGTGCTGTGCCCTCAGAGTAGCGGTGACCCGGAGTTGATCACTCGCCCCGGAGGGTGAACAGCACGCCGTCCAGCTCGTCCGGCTGGACCAGCACGTCGCGCGCCTTCGAGCCCTCGGACGGGCCGACGATGCCGCGGGTCTCCATCAGGTCCATCAGGCGGCCGGCCTTGGCGAAGCCCACGCGCAGCTTGCGCTGCAGCATCGAGGTCGAGCCGAACTGGCTGGTGACGACGAGCTCGATCGCCTGGAGCAGCAGGTCGAGGTCGTCGCCGATCTCCTCGTCGACCTGCTTCTTCTTGCTCGCCGGCGCCTCGATGACGTCCGCGCGGAACTCTGGCTCGCGCTGGTCCTTGCAGAACTTGACGACCTCGGCGATCTCATTCTCGTCGACCCAGGCACCCTGGATGCGCACCGGCTTCGAGGCGCCCATCGGCAGGAAGAGGCCGTCGCCGCGGCCGAGCAGTTTCTCGGCGCCGGGCTGGTCGAGGATGACCCGGCTGTCGGCCAGCGAGGACGTCGCGAAGGCCAGTCGGGACGGGACGTTCGCCTTGATCAGGCCGGTCACCACGTCGACCGACGGGCGCTGGGTGGCGAGCACCAGGTGGATACCGGCGGCCCGGGCGAGCTGGGTGATACGCACGACCGAGTCCTCGACGTCGCGCGGCGCGACCATCATCAGGTCGGCCAGCTCGTCGATGATGACCAGCAGATAGGGGTACGGCTTCATGACGCGCTCGCTGCCGGGCGGCGCGGTGATCTCGCCGCTGCGCACCTTGCGGTTGAAGTCGTCCAGATGGCGTACGCCGTTGGCCGCGAGGTCGTCGTAGCGCATGTCCATCTCGCGGACGACCCACTCGAGCGCCTCGGCGGCCTTCTTCGGGTTGGTGATGATCGGCGTGACGAGGTGCGGAATGCCCTCGTACGCCGTCATCTCCACCCGCTTCGGGTCGACCAGCAGCAGCCGCACCTCGTCCGGCGTCGCGCGGGTCAGCAGCGACACGAGCAGCGAGTTCAGGCAGGAACTCTTGCCTGCGCCGGTCGCGCCCGCGATCAGGATGTGCGGCATCTTGGCCAGGTTGGCCACGACGAAGCCGCCCTCGATGTCCTTGCCCAACGCGACCAGCATCGGGTGGTGGTCGGCGGTGGCCGCCCGCGAGCGCAGCACGTCGCCGAGCGCGACGTTTTCCGGGTCGGTGTTGGGGATCTCGACACCGACCGCGCTCTTGCCGGGGATGGGGCTCAGGATGCGTACGTCGGCCGACTTCACCGCGTACGCGATGTTGCGCGAGAGCTGGGTGATCCGCTCGACCTTGACGCCCGAGCCGACCTCGACCTCGTAACGCGTGACCGTCGGTCCGCGGGTGAAGCCGGTGACCACCGCGTCGACGTTGAACTGGTCGAACACCCCGGTCAGCGCGGCCATGATCTCGTCGTTGGCGCGGCTGCGGGACTTCGGCGGCGTGCCCTGGCCGAGCAGCGACGGGGGCGGCAGGCGGTAGTCGCCCGGCACTGAGCTGATCTCGAGCTGCTCGGCCCGGGTGGGCAGCGGCGAATGGTCGGGCGGCTCGGGCGGGGGCTTCTTGCGGCTGGCCGGCACCTTCGGCACGACGACCGTGTCGTGCAGCACGAAGTCGTCCTCGTCGGCGGCCGGCTCCTCGGGGGCGAGGCCGATGTCGGCCAGCGCACCGTGGCGGCGCCGGGTCGAGCGGCGCGGCTTGACCGGGACCTCGTCCTCGTCGTCCTCGGGCAGTTCGGGCGTGGGCAACGGCGCGCGGTCGGTCGAACGGCCCAGGAGCACGTCGACCAGGAGCAGCACCCGCTCGGGGATCTTGTTGATCGGAGTGGCGGTGATCACCAGCAGGCCGAAGACGAAGAGCAGTACCAGCAGCGGAACGGCGACCCAGGCGGTCACCGCACGTTCCAGCAGCGCGCCGAAGGCGTACCCGAGCAGGCCGCCCGCCCTGGTCATCCCCACGTCGTCGCTCGGGTGCTGGGAGATGTGCAGCAGCGCGGCGGTCGCGATGACCAACGCCGTCCAGCCGACCAGCGTGCGGCCGCGGTGCTCCGGGTCGGCCGGCTTGCGCATGAGCCGCACCGCGCCGTAAAGCAGCAGCAGCGGGAGCAGCACGGCGAGGCCGCCGAGGAACAGGTGTGTCGAGTCGGCCAGCCACTTGCCGACCGGGCCGGCGCCACCCGCCCAGACCGCGACCCCGACCAGCATGGCCAGGCCGAGCAGTAGCAGGCCGCCGCCGTCGCGGCGGTGCTCGGGATCGATCTCCTTGGCGGTGGCGGCCTGGCGGCCGACTCCGCGGGCGGCCCAGCCGACGCTGTGCGCGAGGCCCATCCACAGAGCACTCAGGCCGCGGCCGACACCGGTGGCGATCGCGGCGCCCATGCTGGGCCGGGCACGAGCAGCCGAACGGGCACGGGCGGCCGGGCGGGTGGACTTGCGCGCCGGTTGCCGGGCGGGCTGGCGTGCCGGTTGCCGGGCACGGTTGGTAGCGGCGCCGCGCGTGGACGCGGCGCGACCCCGGCTCGCCGGAGAGGTTCGGCCCGCCATGCCCACACCGTAACGGCACGACGCTCATGAATTCGGGAGGCGCACCGAACTAGGATCGTCGGGTGCAGGCCTTCACCCAAGAAATGATCACCGCGGTGCTCGACGCGCGCGACTTCAAATACTTCGAGGACGCGGACGGCGACATCGGCGGGAACTTCCAGGGCAACCTCATCTACTTCTTCCGCATCGGGGAGCAGCAGGAGGTCCTTCAGGTGCGCGCGATGATCCAGCACCTGTTCGCGATCGACGACGTTCCCCGGCTCTACGAGTTCTGCAACGCGTGGAACCACGACCAGCTCTTCCCCAAGGCGTATGTGCACGTCAACGACGACGGGACGGTGCTGGTGGTCGGCGAGGTGATCGCCGACTGGGAGCGCGGCGTGACACCCGAGCAGCTCGACCAGGTGGTGATCGCCGCGGTCGCCACCAGCGTCCAGCTCGCCAACGGCGTCGCCGAACTGCGGCAGTCCTCCTGACACACCGATGCCGGGGAACCTGAGCGGCTCCCCGGCATCACGTGGCGCCTTTACGGGGTGCTGAACCCCAAGGTGTAGGCGCCGGTGCCCGAGGTGGCCACGACGACATATCGGTAGGTGCCGGAACGGCCGTTGAAGGTCAGCTCCTTGTCGCCGGCGCCGGTGTCCTTGGCCACAGTGCGGAAGCCCCGGTTGGTCAGCCGCTGCAGGACGAGGTCGAACTCGGCCCCGTCGGCGACGGTCAGGCAGGCGGTCTGCTGGCCCGCGTTCGACCGGAAGGCACCGCCGTCGGGCTGGGCCTGGGCGGTGCGCGCCGGGGCCAGCTCGCCGCTGCGCTGGACGGCCTGGTCGGTGCAGGCGGTGGTCGATTCGGCTGGCGGTTGGGCCGCTCCGCCGCTGGTGACGAGGGTCAGGTCGTCGGCCGCCAGGATCTCGTTGACCGGCTGGAAGAACGTCTCGCCGCCGACCGTGCAGTCGCCGGAGCCGCCCGAGGTGACGCCCTGCGCCTGATCACCGCTGAGCCACGGGCCGCCGGAGTCGCCGCCCTCGGCGCAGACGTTGGTGCGGGTCAGACCGGTGACCGCGCCCTCGGGATAGACCACGGTCTGGTTCTTGGCGAGGACCGTGCCGCAGCGGGTGCCGGTCGTGGAGCCGGAGCGGCAGATCGCCGCACCCACCGGTGCCTCGGTGTTGCCCGCCACCGGCAGCTCGTTGCCCTGGAAGTCGTTGACCACCGGGCGCGCGACCCAGTCGCCGTTGACCTCGACGAAGCCCATGTCGGCGTCGCCGGGGAAGGTGGACGCCCGTACGGTGCCTTGGGCCTGCTGGTTGAAGCCGAGCGTCTCGTCGCCGACGGCGCCGCAGTGCCCGGCCGTCAGGAAGCCACCCTCGACCGGGAAGCCGATCGAGCAGCGGGCCGTGCCGCCGTCGACCTGGATGAAGTAAGGGTCGGCACCACGCAGGTCGAACAGCGGCTTCGGGGTGGCCGTGCTGGTCACGACCTTGACCGCCGCGATGGCGATGCCGGCCGTGCGAGCCAGCCGCTTCGCGGTCGACGCCTGGCCCGGTTGAGCCACCACGACCAGTTTGTTGGTCGCGACGTCGACATACCACCCGGTCAGGCCGGTGGCCTCGGAACGGACCGCGTCCAGCTTCTCCTTCGCCGTGACCAGTGCCTGTTCGCTGCGCTTGACCAGCACGGGCTCGGCCCCCGCGGCGCGAACCGCCTTCTCGGCGGCCCGATCGGTCACGGCGATCTTCAGCGTGGTGCCGTCGGTGGCCAGCCAGGCACCACCGAAGTCGGCGCCGGTCTGGGCCGACAATCTGGCACTCACACCGCTGGCCCACTTCGACCGCTGCAGGCGGGCCGTCGCCTGGTCGCCGTCCAGCCCCAGGTCGCGTTCCATCGCCGCAAGGATCTGCTTCGAGATGCCCCCGGGCTTGGGTGAGGTGGACTTGCTCGACGGCGTGGTCCCGGCCATCGACGGCAGCGTGAACGCCACCGCCGCTCCGACCGCGACCACGACCGCCGCCGCCACGGCGATCCGTCTGCGCTGCATCTGAGGTACTCCCCTCGCCACGGGTGCCGTGGGGGGCGGCACCGTTGTGACAGGAGTTACGGACGACAGCGGCGAAAGGTTGAAAAGCGTCTCAGACTTCGACGACGGTTGGCACGATCATCGGCCGCCGACGGTACGCGTCGTTGACCCACCGGCCGACCGTGCGGCGCACGACCTGCTGCAACTGGTGGGGGTCGGTGACGCCGTCCGCGGCCGAGCGGTGCAGCGCGGCCGTCAGCAGCGGGATCACCGGGTTGAACGCGTCCGGGTCCTCGGAGAAGCCCTTGGCCGAGATGTTCGGCTCGCCGACCACCTTGCCGGTCACCGAGTCGATCACCACGGTCGCCGAGATGAAGCCGCCGTCGCCGAGGATCCGCCGCTCGGTGAGGAGCGACTCGCTGACGTCACCGACCGCGAGCCCGTCGACGTAGACGTAATTGTTCCGCACCCGGCCGACGTGCCGGGCGTGCCCCTCGACCAGGTCGACCACGTCGCCGTCCTCACAGAGCACGACCCGGTCGGGCGCGACGCCCGACTCGATGCCGAGCTGGGCGTGCGCACGCAGGTGCCGCCACTCGCCGTGCACCGGCATGAGGTTGCTGGGCCGCAC
Organism: Actinoplanes sp.; assembly: GCA_035687165.1. Classification (GTDB taxonomy): domain Bacteria; phylum Actinomycetota; class Actinomycetes; order Mycobacteriales; family Micromonosporaceae; genus Actinoplanes. The sequence continues at coordinate 5,689 of DASRYP010000142.1, forward strand.
GACGTTGAGCAGGTAGAGCAGCTCACCGGCCGGGGCGTGGCCCGAAACGTGCACCTTGGCCGTCTCTTTGTGCACCACGGTGGCGCCCGCGCGGGACAGCCGGTTGATCACCCGGTAGACCGAGGTCTCGTTGCCCGGCACCAGCGAACTGGCCAGCACGACGGTGTCGCCCGGCGCGATCGTGATGTGCCGGTGGTCGCCGCTGGCCATCCGGCCGAGCGCGCTCATCGGCTCACCCTGCGACCCGGTCGACATGAAGACGATCTCGTCGCCCGGCAGGTTGGTCGCCTCGTCCAGGCCGACCAGCAGGCCGTCCGGGATGTTCAGCAGGCCGAGGTCGCGGGCGATGCCCATGTTGCGCACCATCGAGCGGCCGATCAGGGCGACCTTGCGGTCGTACTCCCAGGCGGCGTCCATGACCTGCTGCACGCGGTGCACGTGGGAGGCGAAGCTGGCCACGATGATGCGACCCTTGGCCTTGCCGAAGATCGAGCTGAGCACCGGGCCGATGTCCCGCTCCGGGGTGACGAAGCCGGGCACCTCGGCGTTGGTCGAGTCGGAGAGCAGCAGGTCGACACCCTCGGCGCCGAGCCGCGCGAACCCGGCCAGGTCGGTGATGCGGCCGTCGAGCGGCACCTGGTCCATCTTGAAGTCGCCGGTGTGCAGGATCAGGCCGGCGGGAGTACGCACCGCGACCGCGAGCGCGTCGGGGATGGAGTGGTTGACCGCGAAGAACTCGCAGTCGAACGGACCGAGCCGCTCGCTCTGGCCCTCGCGCACGGTCAACGTGTACGGGTCGAGGCGGCGTTCGGCCAGCTTCGCCTCGACCAGGGCCAGCGTGAACTCCGAGCCGACCAGCGGGATGTCGGCCTTGTGGGCGAGCAGGTAGGGCACCGCGCCGATGTGGTCCTCGTGGCCGTGCGTGAGCACGATCGCCTGGATGTCGTCGAGGCGGTCGAGGACGGGCGTGAAGTCGGGCAGGATCAGGTCGACGCCCGGTTGCTCCACGTCGGGGAAGAGCACCCCGCAGTCGATGATCAGCAACTTGCCGTCGAACTCGAGGACCGTCATGTTGCGGCCGATGGCGCCGAGCCCGCCCAGCGGGGTGACGCGCAGGGCGCCGTCCGGCAGCGGGGGTGGCGGATCCAGGTCCACGTGGGCTTGACTCATTCGCGTTTATCTGTCTTTCGTCTACAGGCCGATGCCGGCCGCGGCGGCATCCTGGCGCAACTGGTCGAGCTCGTCGCCGGTCGCGTCGACAAGTGGCGAGCGAACCGGGCCCGCCGGGCGGCCCTGAGCGTTGAGGCCCGCCTTGACCAGCATGGTCCCCGGGGCTCGGAAGATGCCGGTGAACAACGGCAACGCCCGGCGGTGCAGGGCCAACGCGGTCGCGTTGTCGCCGCGCTCGAACGCCTCGATCATGTCTTGGGCCAGGGCACCGGTGAAGTGGGTGGAGGTGCCGACCAGGCCGACCCCGCCGATCGACAGCAGCGGCAGGGTGGCCGCGTCGTCGCCGGAGTAGTAGGCCAGCTCGGTTCGGCTGATTACCCAAGAGCTGGCGGTGAAGTCGCCCTTGGCGTCCTTGACCGCGACGATGCGGTCGTGCTCGGCGATGCGGCACATGGTCTCGGTCGCGATCGCCGTGCCGGCGCGGTGCGGGATGTCGTAGACCATCACCGGCAGGCCGACCGAGTCGGCGACGGTGAGGAAATGCCTGGCCACGCCCGCCTGCGGCGGCTTGTTGTAGTAGGGCGTCACGACGAGCAGGCCGTGCGCGCCGGCCTTTTCGGCGGCGTGCGCGAGCTCGATCGTGTGGGCGGTGTTGTTGGTGCCCACACCCGCGATCACCTGGGCCCGGTCACCCACCGCGTCGACCACGACGCGGAGCAGAATCTCCTTCTCCGCGTCGGTGGTGGTCGGCGACTCACCGGTGGTGCCGCTGACGACGAGCCCATCGTTGCGCTGCTCGTCGACGAGGTAGGCGGCCAGTTTCGCCGCGCCCTCGAGGTCGAGAGAGCCGTCCGGGGCGAACGGGGTGACCATCGCGGTCAGTAACCGGCCGAAGGGTCGCGGGTCGTGCGTCATACCCCACAACCTATCGGACGGCCCGGTCAGACGTAGAGCGCGGTGAACGGGGCCCAGGGCAGGTTGCGCAGCACGCTCCAGACCGCCCACACGGCGACAAAGGCGATGAGGACGGCCGGGCTGAGGTCGAGTTGCGGCAGATTCCACCGGAATAGGCGCTTGGCGGCCCAGGCCACGTACAGATAGAGGAGGAACGGCACCGCGAAGGTGAAGATCGCGTGGTGACGGGCCGCGGCCGGGAGGTCTCCGTGCAACAGATACCAAGCGGCGCGGGTGCCGCCGCAGCCCGGGCAGACAAAGCCGGTGGTGTATTTCAGCAGGCAGGAGGGCTCGTCACCGGCACCCGCCTCGGCCGGGTGGGAGGCGAGCGTGTAGCCGACCGCGCCGCCCATGCAGACCAGCAGCGCGAGCGGGGCGGCCCAGATCGGCGACCTGGTCCAGACGCGCTGGACGAAGCGGGTCACCCGGTCGGGCTCGTAACGGGACTGCTGCTGCGCGTAGTAGGCCAGCCACTCGGGCGGCACCGGCGGCCCCTGCAGCGGCTGATCATCCAGCCAGGGGCGGGACGGCGCGGCGGTCATGGAGTCACGCTACACCCGCGCGGAGCTCGCCGGCAGGATCGCCGCCAGGGCCCCCGCGAGGTCGCCCCGCTCGGGCGCACCGACCTCGTGCAGGCCCAGCCAGCCGGCCAGGCGGTGGAGCTCGCCGGCGAGCGCGGAAGCGGTCTCCTCCCGGTCGGCGTGGGGCTCGAGCCAGGCGGCCGGGACGATCAGCCGGCCGGTCTTGCGGTCGGCCTTCAGATCGACCCGGGCGGCGAGCCGGTCGCCCAGCAGGAAGGGCAGCACGTAGTAGCCGTAGAGCCGCTGCGCGGCGGGCACGTAGATCTCGATCCGGTAATTCATGCCGAAGAGCCGCTCGGTGCGCCCCCGCTCCCAGATCAGCGGGTCGAACGGGCTGACCAGCGTGGCCGCGTGTACCCGGCGCGGCAGGCGTGCCTCGTGGTGCAGATAGGTGGACTGTTTCCAGCCCGGGACGCGGACCGGGCGCAGCACCTGATCCTCGATCAGCTCGGCCACGGCCTGCTTGAAGCCGTCGACCGGAAGGCGGAAATAGTCGCGCAGCTCAGGCTCGGCGGCCACCCCGAGCGCGCGGGCGGCCAGCTCGACCAGCGCCCGGTAGGCGTCCTGCGGCTCGGGGGTCGGCGTGTTGAGCACGGCCTGGGGCAGGACCCGCTCGGGCAGGTCGTAGCGCCGGGCGAACGACGTCGTGCGCTCGGCGGCGGTGATCTGGCCGGTGTAGAAGAGCCACTCGAGTGCCTGCTTGACCGACGACCAGTTCCACCCCCAGTGGTCGGTGCGGCGGGGCTCGTCGTGCTCGATCTCGGCCGCGGTGATCGGACCGCGCGCCCGCACCACGTCGAGCACCCGGGCGACCAGGTCAGGCTGCTCCTCGGCGACCCGGCGCATGCCGCCCCAGGCCAGCTCGGCGGCCCGGGCCATGCGCCAGCGGAACAACGGCTGCAGGTCGGTGGTGATCAGCGACGCCTCGTGACCCCAGAACTCGAACAGGTCGCGGGGCTTGCGATAGGCCGCCCGCTCGAGAAGCTGGACCGGATAGGGCCCCAGGCGACTGTAGAGCGGCATGAAATGTGCCCGTTGGAGCACATTCACCGAGTCCATCTGGATCAGGTGGACGCGGCGCAGCACCCGCCGGAGGTGGCGCAGGTCGGTCGCGCCGCCCGGCCTGGGGTCGGCGAAGCCCTGCGCGGCCAGCGTGACACGGCGGGCCTGCGCGACGGTGAGAGATTCTGGGAGAGCCATCGGGGAGCACGGTAAATCAGGGGTACGACATTTAGCTTTGATGCTGGGCCTCGAAGTTCGATTCGGGGCTTCGTAGGGTGCGTCGGCAGGCTCTGTAGGCTCGCGCACATGGCACTCGGCTTCGTCCGTCCCGCGCGTCCCGACGACGCCGCGGAGATCGCCCGCATTCAACTAGCCACGTGGCGCACGGCGTACCGGCGCATGTTCCCGCCCCACGTGCTGGCCAACCTGGACGAGGGCTACCTGGCCCGCGGCTGGACCGAGGCGATCTCCTCGCCGCCGAGCGAGAAGCACCGGGTGCTCATCGCGGTCGAACAGGGCGAGACAGAGTCGCACACGGTCGGCTTCGCGGCGTTCGGCCCCGCCGACGAGCAGGCGCTGGCACCCGAGGAACCCCCGCTGCCCCCGACGGTCACGGCGGTGACAGATCTGCTGGTCGAGCCCCGCTGGGGCCGACGTGGTCATGGCAGCCGGCTGCTCTCGGCCGCGGTCGCCCATTGGGGTGACGACGGCTTCGCGTACGCGGTGGCCTGGACCTACGAACAGGACAAAGCGATGCAGAAGTTCCTCGCCTCGGCCGGCTGGGAACCCGACGGCGCGGGCCGGGCACTCGACGTCGACGACATGCTCGTCCCCCAGTTCCGGCTGCACGTGGCGCTCGGCGAAGAATAGGCAGAAGAATAGGCGAATGACCATGCCGACCTTCGTCTACGACGGCGACTGCGCGTTCTGCACATCGTGCGCCGACTTCATCGAGAAGCGCATCCCGACCCACGCCCGGGTGATCCCGTGGCAGTTCGCCGACCTCGACGTGCTCGGCCTGACAGCCGAGCAGTGCGAGGAGGCGGTCCAGTGGGTCGCCGCCGACGGCACCACCGCCGCAGGCCCCGACGCGATCGCCGCGATGCTGCACGACGCGGGCCGATTCTGGCAGGTCGCGGGGGGTGCGCTCCGGTTCGGGCCGGTGCGCTCGGCCGCTTGGCCGGCCTATCGATGGGTCGCCGACCATCGCCACCTCCTGCCGGGCGGCACCGCGGCCTGCTCCCTGCCCCAGACCCAGCGCGACCTCCTCGACGGCAACGAGGCCTAGTCCCCCCGCAGCACCCGTCCGCGCGAAAGGCATCACGACGGGGATTACGTGGTCGGGTTGGGTTGGGGGGCCTTGGAGTGGGTCAGCCGGAGGCGCAGGCGTTCGAGCGGGAGGAAGCTCGTCAGCGCGACCAGGTGGGGCGCGAACGAGATTGTGATCATCGAGAACGTCACCAGGTGGAACGAGGAGAAGAACACCACGCCGATCCAGCGCCGTCGTTGCGGGACGGCGAAGATCAGGGGGCTCAGCAGCTCGACGAGGATGATGCCGATCTGAGCGACGATCAGCAGGCCGGGGATCACGGCGATCTCGTCGGCCAGCCAGGTGCCGCGGCGGATGATCGCTTGGGCCAGGACCGCGCTGGTGGCCCAGCCGAAGCCGCCGAAGCGGAGTTTGGCCCAGGCTGCCAGGAAGTACGTGCAGACGGCGACGATCTGGGTGACTCGCAGCGCCCAGCCGGCAGCCTCCGAGAGCGTGCGGTCGCCGAAGCGCGCGTGCCCGACCGTCGGCAGGGTCGCTAGCGCCACCAGCAGCCCGACCCGGTCGTGGTCGACCTTGCCGTAGCTCATCGCGATGACCATCCACTCCGCGTAGAGCGCGAAGACCGCCCAGCCCAGGATGCGCGGTGCCCGGCCGGTCGCGGCGGCCAGGGCGAGCCCGATCAGCGCCCAGAACACCGCCCACACCAGCAGGTGGGTCGGGGTCGGCAGGTGCAGGATCCGGCCGACCAGCAGTGGCTCGTAGAGGTCGCCGGGGAGGTTGGCGTGCGAGCGCACCCACGGCGTGAAGACCGTCAGGTCCAGCGCCACGAAGAGGTAGACGGTCGTGCGGAAGGCGGCGACCCGGCCCAGCGGGACCGGCGCGAAGAGCCACTTCATCAGCGGGTCCACTCCGCGACGATCTCGTCGTACGAGTTGCCGGTGGGCCGGGCGTGTTCGATGCCGTGCCAGCGCACCACGATCCGCACCGTGCGCAGGGGCGCCGCGGCCGGCGAGTGTTCCTCGTACGCCGCGGCGACCCGGCCCAGGCGGGACGGGTCATCGACGTACGCCTGCTGCTGGCCCTCGATCTCGGCCCGCCGGATGCCACTGTTGCCCTCGGTGATCGCCACCGTGCGGCCGTTGGCGTCGACGCCTTCCACCCGGGTGTCGCGGGCCGCCCCGTTCGGGTCGGGCGCCGTGGAATACATGCGGAACGGCCCGAACGGGAAGTCGTCGTCGGTGCCCCACAGGGTGCCGGCGAGCAGCAGCGCCCCGGCCAACAGGGCGACGAGCACCCGGGCCTGGCGGCCGCGCACGGAAAGCTGGCTCACTGCAGAACAAACTAACCCTTGTCCGCTCGCGCGGCGCCCTTCGCGGGCAAACTAGCGCTGGAAAGGGCAGGCTGCCGCGATCTCAATCGAGGAAGCTGTCCAGGCCGACGGTCAGGCCCGGGCGCTGGCGGATCTTGCGGACGCCGAGCAGGACGCCGGGCATAAAGGACACCCGGTCGAGTGAGTCGTGGCGGATGGTGAGTGTCTCGCCGAGCGAACCGAACAGCACTTCCTGGTGGGCGACGAGACCAGCGGCGCGCACCGAGTGGACGCGGACGCCGTCGATCTCCGCCCCCCGGGCGCCGTCGACCTCGTCCCTGGTGGCGTCAGGCATCGGGCCGAGGCCCGCGTCGGCCCGGGCGCGCGCGATCAGCCGCGCGGTGTGTGTCGACGTGCCGCTCGGCGCGTCCAGCTTGCGCGGGTGGTGCTGCTCGATGATCTCGACGGACTCGAAATAACGCGCGGCGCGGGCGGCGAACTGCATCATCAGCACCGCACCGAGGCCGAAGTTGGGCGCGATCAGCACGCCGACGCCGGGCTTGTCGGCGATCCACTCGCGCACCTGGGTGAGGCGCTGCTCAGTGAAGCCGGTGGTGCCGATGACCATGTTGATGCCCTGGTCGACGGCCCAGTGCAGGTTTTCCATGACCACGTCGGGCGTGGTGAAGTCGACGAAGACCTGGGCGCCGGCGTCGGCGAACTTGACGAGCTCGTCCCCCTGGTCGATCATGGCGACGAGTTCCATGTCGCCGGCGGCGTCGACCGCCTTGCACACCTCGAGGCCCATGCGCCCCCGGGCTCCGAGAACGCCGACGCGGATCGAATCAGGCTGCTGAGTCACCCGAATAATTTAACGCACCGCGACGACGCTCCCACCAGCGCTCCGCCTGGCCCACGACCAGGAAGACCACGGCAACATACAACCAGCCCACGAGTACGTCGATGACGTAGTGCTCGCCCGTGTAGACGAGCGTGAACGTCATCGCCAGCGGATAGGCGAGCAGCACCGGCCACCACCGTTTGCGCACCATCGGCAGGAAGAAGGCGACGGCCATCATCGCGTACGCCGTGTGCAGCGACGGCATGGCGGCGACCGGGTTCGACTGGTCGGCCTGCAGCGCGTTCAAGGTGTTGCCCGCGCCGTGCAGCCCGAGCACGTCGAGCCCGCGCGACGAGAAACGGACCACCTTCTCGGCGAGATAGTGGTGCTCCCACGCCCACCAGGGCGGCGCCGCCGGGTAGAGAAAGTACGTGATCAGGCCGGCCATGCTCAGGGTAATCCAGCGGCGCAGGAACCGGTACGAGAGCTGACGGCTGCGCACCCAGAGGACCACGGCAACGGTCGGCACGGTGAGGAAGTGGGAGATGTAGACGAGCGTCGTCACCACTTCCCACCAGGGCACGTGGTTCGCGTCGTACAGGTGCTGCTGGAGCCAGATCGTGGGGATGCGGCCGCCGGTGAGCCAGCCGAACAGGTCCTGGTCCGCGTCGATCATGAAGTGGACGTGCGGCGCGAAGAGCTTGTCGGCCGCGCCGCGGGACACGTTGTAGAAGACCAGCAGCAGTACGACCGGCAGCCAGTCGCGCAGGAAGAGCAGATGCTCGCGCCACGGCAGATAGTTGCGCCAGGCGATCGTGGCCAACCACAGCCAGCCGAACGCGGTGAGGGGATCGCTGGTCGGCACCCCGACCAGCCACACGAACACCGCGAAGACCGCCGCCCAGACCGTGATGCCGATGATCCGGCGCTTGCGCTGATCAGGGGTCACCACGGGGACGGGCGGCAGCGGGGTCTCCAGCGTCGTCACGGGGTCCAAGGTTAGCGGTGCGTCTCGAACGCCGACTCGTCGAAGGGTCCGACCACAGCCAGTGACATCGGCTGGGACAGCATCTCGGCCGCCACGGCGTTCACCTCGTCGGGGGTGACCGCGTCGACCCGGGCCAGCAGGTCGTCGACCGACATCAGATCGCCGTAGAGAAGCTCGGACTTGGCCAGTCGGCTCATCCGCGAGCCGGTGTCCTCGAGACCCAGCACGTACGCGCCCTTGGCCATGCCCTTGCCCCGGGCGATCTCCTCGGCGCTGACACCCTTGGTCGCCACCTGGTCGAGTTCGGTGCGGACGAGGTCGAGAACCTCCTCCACCTTGCCGGGCGCACAGCCGGCGTAGACGCCGAACAGGCCGGCGTCCGCGTACTGGCTCGCGTAGGAGTAGACCGAGTAGGCCAGCCCGCGTTTCTCCCGGATCTCCTGGAAAAGCCGGCTGGACATGCCGCCGCCGAGCACGTTGTTGAGCACGCCCAGGGCGAAGCGGCGCTCGTCGACCCGGCCGATACCGATCCCCCCGAGTACGAGGTGACCCTGCTCGGTGTCGCGATTGCGCACCACGGTGTGCGGCTTCTGGGTCGGTACCCGCTTGGAGCCCGCCCGGGGAGCGGCCGGCTCGGCCGGACCCGAGTCGAGCGCCGTGCCGGCCAGAGCCTTGCGGACCAGGCGGACGACCGCCGCGTGGTCGAGGTTGCCCGCGGCCGCGACGACGATGTGCGGCGCGGTGTAGCGCCGCCGGTAGAACCCGTTGATCTGGTTCCGGGTCATCGGGGTGATCGATTCCTCGGTCCCCGAGATCAGCCGGCCGAGCGGGTGCGTGCCGAAGATCGCCTCGGTGAAGATGTCGTGCACCTCGTCGCCGGGCTCGTCCTCGTGCATGGCGATCTCTTCGAGGATCACGCCGCGCTCGGTCTCGACGTCGGCCGGCGCGATGATCGAGTCGGCCACCGCGTCACAGAGCACGTCGACCGCGAGCGGCAGGTCGGCGTCGAGCACCCGCGCGTAATAGCAGGTGTATTCCTTCGTGGTGAAGGCGTTGGTCTCGCCGCCCACTGCCTCGATCTCGGCGGAGATCTGCAGCGCGGTGCGCTTGGGGGTGCCCTTGAAGAGCAGGTGCTCGAGGAAGTGCGAGGCGCCGGACATGCCCGGCGCCTCGTCGCGCGAGCCGATGCCCACCCACACGCCGACCGCGGCGCTGCGGGTGGTCGGGATCGACTCGGTGACGATCCGCAGCCCGCTGGGGAGGGTCGTGCGTTTCACGCCGTCGGACAGTGTGGAGGTAGAAGCGCGGGCCGGCTTTCCGGCCGGCCCGCGCGAACTTGTTGTCACTGTTCGTTACTCGCGGCGCTCACCGGCGGGACGCTCCCCGGCGGGACGCTGCCGACGACGACGGGGCTCGCCGCCGCCCTCACCACGTGACTCGCGGGGCTCCCGCGGCGGGCGGCCGTCCTCACCGGCGGCGGCCGGAGCGGCCGGAGCGGCCGCCGGAGCCTCGGCGCCCTCGGGGCGGACCTTGTCGAGGTAGATCTTGCCGCGAGCGTCGATGTCCGCGATGGAGACCTCGACCTTGTCGCCGACGTTGAGGAAGTCCTCGACCTTGTCGACCCGCTTGCCGTCGCCCACCTTGGAGATGTGCAGCAGGCCGTCACGGCCGGGCAGCAGCGAGATGAAGGCGCCGAACGCGGCGGTCTTCACCACGGTGCCGAGGAACTTGTCGCCCATCTTCGGCAGCGTCGGGTTGGCGATCGCGTTGATCCGCTCGACCGCGGCCTCGGCGGACGGGCCGTTGGTCGCGCCGACGTAGATCGTGCCGTCGTCCTCGATGGAGATGTCGGCGCCGGTCTCGTCCTGGATCGCGTTGATGGTCTGGCCCTTCGGGCCGATCACCATGCCGATCTTGTCGACCGGGATCTTGACGGAGGTGACGCGCGGGGCGAACTCCGACATCTCGGCCGGGGCGTTGATCGCCGCCTCCATGACCTCGAGGATCGCGGTGCGGGCGTCGTGCGCCTGCTGCAGGGCACCGGCGAGCACGTCCGACGGGATGCCGTCGAGCTTGGTGTCGAGCTGCAGCGCGGTGACGAAGTCGCTGGTGCCGGCGACCTTGAAGTCCATGTCACCGAACGCGTCCTCGGCGCCCAGGATGTCGGTCAGGGCGACGTACTGCGTCTTGCCGTCGACCTCGTCCGAGATCAGGCCCATCGCGATGCCGGCGACCGGGGCCTTCAGCGGCACACCGGCGCTCAGCAGCGACAACGTCGAGGCGCAAACCGAGCCCATCGACGTCGAGCCGTTCGAGCCCAGAGCCTCGGAGACCTGGCGGATCGCGTACGGGAATTCCTCGCGCGCCGGCAGCACCGGGACGAGCGCCCGCTCGGCCAGCGCGCCGTGACCGATCTCGCGGCGCTTCGGCGAGCCCACCCGGCCGGTCTCACCGGTCGAGTACGGCGGGAAGTTGTAGTTGTGCATGTAGCGCTTGGACTTCTCCGGCGCCAGGGTGTCGAGCGTCTGCTCCATGCGCAGCATGTTCAGCGTGGTGACGCCCAGGATCTGGGTCTCGCCCCGCTCGAAGAGCGCCGAGCCGTGCACCCGGGGCAGCACCCCGACCTGCGCGCTCAGCGGACGGATGTCACGCGGGCCACGGCCGTCGATGCGGACCTGGTCGCGCAGCACGCGCTGGCGCACCTCGGACTTGGTGAGCGACCGGAAGGCGGCGCTGATCTCCTTCTCGCAGCCCTCGAAGCGGTCGTCGAGAAGGTCGTGCGCCTTGGCCTTGACCAGGTCGAGGGCCTCTTCGCGCTCCTGCTTGGCAGCGATCTTGAGAGCCTCGGCGGTCTCCTCGCGGACAGCCTCGGACACGGCCGAGAAGACGTCTTCCTGGTAATCGAGGAAGACCGGGAACTCGACGGCCGGCTTCGAGGCGATCGCGGCCAGCTCGCTCTGCGCGCGGCACAGCTCGCGGATGGCGGGCTTGGCGGCCTCGAGACCGCTCGCCACGACCTCCTCGGTCGGCGCTCCGGCGCCCCCGGCGATCAGCTTGATCGCGTTGGGGGTGGCCTCGGCCTCGACCATCATGATGGCGACGTCGGCGGTGTCCCCCTCGCCGACGACACGGCCGGCGACGACCATGTCGAAGGTGGCCCGCTCGAGCTCGTCGAGGGTCGGGAACGCGACCCACTGGCCGTCGATGTGCGCGACGCGGGTCGAGCCGATCGGGCCGCTGAACGGCAGGCCGGACAGCTTGGTCGACAACGAGGCGCCGTTCATGGCGACCACGTCGTACGGGTGGGCCGGGTCGAGCGCGAGGATGGTCTCGACGACCTGGACCTCGTTGCGCAGGCCCTTGGTGAACGACGGGCGCAGCGGCCGGTCGATCAGGCGGCAGGTGAGGATCGCGTCCTCGCTGGGGCGGCCCTCGCGACGGAAGAACGAGCCGGGGATGCGACCCGCGGCGTACATCCGCTCCTCGACGTCGACGGTGAGCGGGAAGAAGTCGAAGTGCTCCTTCGGCTGCTTGCTCGCCGTGGTCGCCGAGAGGACGACGGTGTCGCCCAGTTGAACGATGACCGAGCCGGCGGCCTGCTTGGCCAGCCGGCCGGTGGAGAAGGTGATCTCGCGGGTGCCGAACGTCCCGTTGTCGATGACGGCGGTGCGAGATTCGGTGCCGAGAGCGTTGTTCTGCTCTGTCATGGTGGTGCGGTACTCCTTCGTCGAGGACCCGGCGGTCTACACAGCGCGGTGATTTTTGGCTGCCGGTCTTCGATCGAAGTGCCCAGGACGAGTGTCTTGGGAACCACTACCGGAGACCGGTGGCTTGGCCTGCGTACCGCGCGGGTCCGTGGGTGCTGTAACTCGCTACAGCTGAATTCGGGGGAGCGGCCGTCGGCCACTCCCCCGGTCAAGTCAGCGGCGCAGGCCGAGACGCTCGATCAGCGTCCGGTAGCGCGCGATGTCCTTCTTCTGGACATAGTTGAGCAGGCGGCGGCGACGGCCGACCAGCAGCAGCAGACCACGACGGCTGTGGTGGTCGTGCTTGTGCGTCTTGAGGTGCTCGGTCAGATCGGCGATCCGCTTGGTCAGCATCGCGACCTGAACCTCGGGCGACCCGGTGTCGCCGTCCTGCGCCTTGTACTCGTCGATGATCTTGGTCTTGGTCTCTTGATCGAGCGCCATACTCTCCGAAATTCTGTGTTGCCGGCGACATGCGGTTTCCCCGCGGCCCGCGGCGTCGGGCAGGCAGGCGGGACCGGTCGTTGGATAAGCCAACGTCGTGTCAACCCTACCAGGGTGTCAACGAAGCAACTCGCGGGTCTCTTCGACGTCGTCGCGGATCTGGGCCACCAACGGCTCGATGGCGTCGTAGGTGCGCTGCTCCCGCATGTGGGCCACGAAGTCGAGGCCGACGCGCTCGCCGTAAAGGTCGCCGGAGAAGTCGAGCACGTAGGCCTCGACCCGGCGCTCGCGGCCCGAGAACGTCGGATTGGTGCCGATCGACACACTGGCGGGCAGCCGGGCGGCGTGCTCGCCGCCCCGGACCAGCCAGGCCGCGTAGACACCGTCGGCCGGGACCGCGGCATAGCGGTGCACCATCAGGTTGGCCGTGGGGAAACCGAGCTCGCGGCCCCGCTGATCGCCGCGGACGACCACGCCGGCCACGCGGTGCGGCCGGCCCAGGGCGGCGGCGGCGGCGCGCACGTCCCCCGCGTCGACACAACTGCGGATGTACGTCGAGGAGAAGACCAGCCCGTCCTCGGCGACCAGGGGCGCTTCCTCGACGGTGAAGCCGAACTGGACCCCGAGCCGTTCGAGCAGCGTGACGTCGCCGGCGGCCCGATGCCCGAAGCGGAAGTTGTCCCCCACCACGACGACGGCGGCGTGCAGTGCCTCGACGAGCACATCATGCCCGAACGCCTCGGGGCTGAGCTGCGAGAACGCGGGCGTGAAGGGCACCACGCAGAGGGCGTCGACGCCGAGCTGCTCGATCAGCTCCGCCTTGCGCACCGGCTCGGTCAGCACGGCGGGGTGCGAGCCGGGCCGGACCACCTCGGCAGGGTGCGGGTCGAAGGTCACGACGACCGACTGCAGCCCGAGGTCCCGGGCGCGTTTCACGGTGTGCCCGATGATCGCCTGATGACCGCGGTGCACGCCGTCGAAGACGCCGATGGTCACCACGGACCGCCCGAACCCGCCAGGTACCGCCTCGTACCCGCGCCACCGCTGCATCCGCTCGCCTTTCCTGAAGAGTTCCGGGGGTAAGCGTATCGGTCTCCACGACTGCCTGAAACGCTACAGTTAGTACCGATATGCGAGCTGACTGGAGCAATTTC
>DASRYP010000143.1:0-2208 GCA_035687165.1 Actinoplanes sp.
AAAAGTGTGCATGTGTCCCCTCGCAGCCTCGCCGTGCCCGTGCCATCGGACACAGCGAGGCCCACTTGAGGGGTCGGTCGTCGCGGATCACCGAGCCGACGAGGCGTTCGTCGAGCGGGTGCCGCTCGCCGTCGGCCACGAAACCCGCTCGCGATGCTGGTGGCACGCCGCGACGGGCCACCGGCGGTGCCGGTCGGGAGTACAGCGTTAAATAGTCGTCCATGAACGCCTTCCGAGAGCTGCTCGCCGCCGCCCGCGTGACCCACGTGCCGGGCGTCCAGGACCCGCTGAGCGCCACGCTCGCCGTGCGCGCGGGTCACCGGGCGGTGTATCTCTCGAGGGCGGCGCTGGCCGCGGTCATGATGGGCCGCCCCGACGTCGACTACGTGCCCGCCACGCAGATCGCCGACCGGGCGGCCACCCTCATGCCCGCGCTCGGCGGCGTCCCCCTGCTCGCCGACACGGGTTCCGGCTTCGAGACCCCGCAGGACGCCGTCTGGTCGGCCCTGGCATACCAGCGCGCCGGCATCTCGGCGCTGATCCTGGCCGACCAGGACGCCGGGCATCTTCTCGAACTGGCCCGGCAGGCCCCCGAGGTCGCCGTCATCGCCCGGACCAACGCGTACGGCGACGGCGGCCTCACCGCCACGATCGAGCGGTGCCGGGCGTACGCCGATGCGGGCGCCGACGCCGTGCTGCCCGCCGGTGTCCACACGGCCGTCGAGCTGGCACGCCTGCGGGACGCGCTCCCCGGCGTACCGCTGGTGTTGTCCCGCTCGGAAGCCGGTGGGGCCGCACCCGCCTTGCCCGACCCCGAGCTCGCCGCTCTCGGCGTCCGGCTGGTGCTGCACCCCCTGGCCGCCCTGCTGGCCGCCGTACGCGCCGCCGCCCAGGCCTACCGCGCGATCGCCGACGATGGCACCGCCGAGTCGGTCGACCGAATGCCGTGGGCCGCTGTCACCGCCCTGGCCGAACCCGAATACCCGCACCGGACCGTAAGTTCAGTTCATGACCGTCTTACAGGTGACGCCGAACGGGCCATGTGGCAAGGACGTGCACCCGGCAATGCCGATCTCGCTCGACGAGGTGCTGGCGGAGGTTCGTGACTGTCTCGCGGCGGGCGCCAACGACCTGCTCGACGAGGCCGGTTCGGCCGCGGACGCCCGCAGACCTTTGACGAGCGTCATCGGGGCAAGGCCTCTGTGCAGATCTGAGGACGAGGCGACGGCCGGCGCTCCTCGTCCTCAGCACACGCAGGGCCTCGCCAACCGGGCGGGAACCGTCTCGCCCGTCGGATGACCGCTCTCGCCGAAGAGGGGACCCCTACGCGGCGTACGCTGGCAACCGCGTAGCTGCGTGCTCTGCACCCCTGATGAGCTGGTAGAAGTCGCCCTTCGGAGTCGGGCGATCGCATAGCGTACATGTTTAATGTCCGAAGGCGTAGCCTCCGAGTACTACGCACGTGCGCACTTGAAGGTCCGGGGATTCGGACAACAATCACCTGCATGACGTACGGCAAGAAGGATCTGCCCTACCCCTACTGCGCGGACTTCTCGGGCATCGTCACCCGGGTCAAGGGGGTGCGCGAGTCGACGCGCGCCGCCTTGGTGAACTCGCTGAAGGTGGCGTCCTATCTCAAGGCCGGCGCGATCCTCATCGAGCGCAACCTCGGCGCCCAGCGGCCGCCCACCGCGACCGGCGACGGCCGCAAGCAGTACTGGTCGGGCCTGAGCTTCCTGACCGAGCGCGCGCTCTCGGCCGAGGTCGAGGAACTCGAGCTGCCGTTCCTCCGGCAGAAGGGCGCGGGTCCCTATCGGTCGACCTGGGCCAGCCACGACGATTACCTCAACGACCTGCTCTCGTTCATGTTGCATGCGATCAACTACGACCCGCAGTACGGGGCCGACATCGAGACGCGCGGCGACTGGCTCGCCACCGACGAGAGCCTGGTCGACGCGGTCGACCGGTCCAGCTACCACGAGCTGATGACCCTCTGCCGCATGCCGCTGTTCAAACTGCAGCTCATCATGGTCGCCACCGCCCACCGCAACGACGGCATCCGCAACGCGATCGCCAACAACTATGCCGGCGCGCTCGAGCCGTGGCAGAAGATCTACGAGGAGACGATCGCCGCCCGCGGCTACCGGCTGCGCCCCGGCATCACGATCCAGGAGTTCACCGACCTGCTGGCGGCGGTCACGGAGGGTC
>DASRYP010000144.1:0-5233 GCA_035687165.1 Actinoplanes sp.
ACTCCGGCCGAATCCGCAGCGGGCGCACGGGGTGGCGCCAAGCGCGCGACTGCTCTCGCGGCCAGGACGACCACCGCACGTAAGACCGCGAGCGGTGCGGGAACGGCTGTCGGGGCGGCTAAGGTTCCGGCCGGCCGCGCCGTTGCCACCAAGACGGCAGCTACCAAGGCTGGTGCGATGAAGACTCCGAGCAAGACCCGGACTGCGGCTGCGGCGAAGAGTGCCGGCACCAGGACGACGACGGCCCGTGCGGCGGCGAAGTCCACCGCGGCCGACTCCGCCGGTGCGGCGAAGGCGGCTACGGCTGGCTCTGCTGCGGCGCGGAAGGCGACGGCTACTGCCAACAAGGCGGCGGCGACTGCTAACAAGACGACGGCGACTGCCAACAAGGCGGCGGCTTCGACGGCCAAGGCCGGATACAACCGGAGTGCCACGGCGTCGGCCAACAAGGCGGCAGCGGGCAGCGCCAAGGCCGGTACCAACCGGAGCACCGCCGCGTCCGCGAACCGGGCCGCGGCCACGGCAGCGAAGTCGGGGGCCGAGTCGACCGCGGCGGCCAAGAGGGCCGCTACGGCCGCGAAGGGCACTGCCACGAAGAAGGCCACGGCGACCAAGTCCGCGGCCGCGAAGGCCACCGCGACCAAGGCCGCCGGCATCACGCCGGCCGCGAAGGGGGAGCCCGCTTCCACGGCCGCGGCGACGAAGGCACCGCCCGCCAAGAAGGCCACCGCGAACAAGACGGCGAGCAAGGGGCCGGCTGCCAAGAAGACGACCGCGACCAAGAGCACCGCCACCAAGGCACGCCCGGTCACGAAGGCGTCGCCCGCGGCGGGCTCCACGTCCACCACCAGGTCCGCCGCTCGCCGGCCCGCGGCGCCGGGGTCGCTCGGCCGTACGGCGGCCGAAGCAACTCCGACCCGCCCGGCGACCGGTTCGGGCTCGCGCTCGGCCGTGGCCAAGGTGGCGGGCCTGAGCCCGGTGGCGTCCCGAGGCGGCAACAAGCCCGTGGCCACCCCGACGGCAAGGCGCAGCGCGGCCAACGAGGCCGACGCCATCCGCAGCCGCGCCGCGCGGTCCGTGAACGCCCCGCGAGCGGGCGTCACGGCCAAGAACTCGTCGACGAACGCCTCGCGAGTCGCCCGGGCCAACTCCGCGGCCGCCGCCCGTAAGGCCGCACTCGGCAACACCCCGGCCGCGGACGTGGTGGACGCACCGACCGTCTCGGCCCGCAAGACGGCAGCCCGCCGCACCCGCTAGTCCCGGACACGATCGAAGGCCGCGCCGCCCGGCGCGGCCTTCGGCGTTTCTCTTCCGCCTCGGCCGGGTGGGGAACTGGTAGGAATGAGCCGTGCCGATCAGACGGGTTTGGGCGCCGCGCATCGACTTCGGTCCGCTGCGGCAGGAGTTGCGGCTGCCGGCCGAGTTTCCGGCCGAGGCACTGGCCGAGGCCGAGGCGGCTGCCGCGGCACCACCGCCACCGGCGACCGACCGCACCGACGTGCCGTTCGTGACCATCGACCCCGCCTCGTCGCAGGATCTCGACCAGGCGATGCACTTGAGCCGGCGGCCCGGCGGCGGCTACCGAGTGCTTTACGCGATCGCCGATGTCGCCTCCTACGTACGGGCGGGTGGGCCGCTCGAGGCCGAGTCCTGGGCGCGCGGGCAGACGATCTACCTACCCGACGGCCGGATCCCGTTGCACCCGCCGGTGCTCAGCGAGGGCGCGGTCAGCCTCTTCCCCGATGTGGAGCGGGCCGCGGTGGTGTGGACGGTCGACGTCGACGCCGACGGCGCGATCGTCTCCGCAGAGGTCGAGCGAGCTCGGGTGCGCAGCCGGGCCAAGCTCAGCTACGAAGTCGTGCAGCAGCAGGTCGACGCGGGCGCCACGCCCGAGCCGCTCGCTCTGTTGCCCGAGTTGGGTGCCCTGCTCGCCGCGCGGGCCGCCGACCGGGGCGCGGTCAATCTGCCGCTGCCCGAGCAAGAGGTCGAGCCGCACGACGGGGGCTGGCGGCTCGTGCTGCGAGCACCGTTGGCGATCGAGGAGCACAACGCGCAGATCTCCTTGCTGACCGGCATGGCCGCCGCCGATCTGATGCTGCGCGGCGGGGTCGGGCTGTTGCGCACGATGCCTGCGCCCAAGGCCGAGGCGGTCGCGAAACTGCGGGCCGCGGCGAAGTCGCTGGGCGTCCTCTGGCCGGCCGGTGCGCAGGTCGGAGCCGTGGTGGCCGCGGTCGACCCGGCCAGTCCGCGCGGCGCCGCGTTCCTCGACCAGGCGGCCGATCTGTTGCGCGGCGCGGCCTACACACCGTTCGACGGGGCGCCGCCCGAGCAGACCGGGCACGGCGGGGTGGGTGCGCCCTATGCACACGTCACGGCGCCGCTGCGCCGGCTGGCCGACCGCTATGCGACGGAGGTCTGCCTGGCTGTCGTCGCGGGCGAGACGATTCCCGAGTGGGCGCGGGTGGCTCTGCCCCGACTGCCGAAGGCGATGTCCGAGTCCGACCGGCTGGCCGGTTCGGCCAACCGGGCGGCGATCGACCTGGCCGAGGCGGTGCTGCTCGAGGGCCGGGTGGGCGAGCTGTTCGAGGCCGGCGTCGTCGACCTGGACGATCCGTCGAAGGGGCGTCCACCCGGCGGCACGGTCGCGCTCGACGAGCCCGCGGTCCGGGCGCACTGCCAGGGGACGTTGCCGCTGGGCGTTCGCATCCAGGCCCGCCTGACGGTGGCCGACCCGGTGACCCGCAAGGTCCAGTTCGAACAGCCCTGATTCATCCGGTGCTGGTGATGATGCGGGTGACCAGGTCGCGGCGTTGCGCCCGGTCGACCAGGCCGCTGATCGAGGACTCGTCCGGGCCCAGGTGGCGGCCCAGCTTCTGCATCGGCCGGACGGACTCCTATATCAAATAGTGTTAAAAGGTGTGCTCGGACGACGGGAACTCGCCGCCGCGGACCTCGGCGGCGAACTGGCGGGTCGCCTCGGAGAGGGCTCCGGCGAGGTCGGCGTACTGCTTCACGAAGCGCGGCATGCGGCCCGTGCGCAGGCCGGCCATGTCCTGCCAGACCAGCACCTGGGCGTCAGTGTCGGGGCCGGCGCCGATGCCCACCGTGGGGATCACGAGTTCCTTGGTGATGGTCTTGGCGACCTCGCCGGGGACCATCTCGAGCACCACGGCGAACGCGCCCGCGTCGGCGACCGCGCGGGCGTCGGCCAGTACCTCGGCGCCCTCGTTATCGCGGCCCTGCACGCGGTAGCCGCCCAGCGTGTGCTCGCTCTGCGGGGTGAAGCCGACGTGGCCCATGACCGGGATGCCGGCCCCGGTCAGCGCCGCGATCTGGGGTGCGACGCGGCGACCGCCCTCGAGCTTGACGGCGTGCGCACCGGATTCCTTCATGAACCGAACGGCGGTGCGCAGGGCCTGGGTGGGGCCCTCCTCGTAGCTGCCGAAGGGCAGGTCGGCGACGATCAGCGCGGTCTTGGTGGCCCGGACGACGGCGCGGACCAGCGGCAGCAGCTCGTCGACGGTGATCGGCAGGGTGCTCTCGTGGCCGAACACGTTGTTGGCCGCCGAGTCGCCGACCAGCAGCACGGGGACGCCGTTCTGGTCGAAGATCGAGGCGGTGTATTGGTCGTAGGAGGTCAGCATCGGCCAGCGGTCGCCGCGGCTCTTGGCGGCGATCAGGTCGCGGGTGCGCACCCGGCGGGTGGGTGGGCCACCGTACAGGGTGGGGATGTCCGACATGGCGTTCTCCTTCCCTCGAGGCCGCTCGTCTGCGGTCCCCGGGTCTGGACGAAATCGTCCCACTCGGGGCAGCGGGCCGGTCAGGGGTGAGTGGGAGTTGTCACATCCCTACACTTCCCTCGGGACTGGCCTTTTATCGCTACCCGGGACATCTTCACGGGGCCGTGCCAGCGTAATGTCGGCGTAACCCTGCAAGGCAAGACTGGCTCGTCAGGGCACTACTACTAGGGGTGAACGTGGACCGACAACAGGAGTTCGTGCTTCGCACGCTCGAGGAGCGCGACATCCGTTTTGTCCGGCTCTGGTTCACCGACGTGCTCGGCACGCTGAAGAGCGTGTCGGTCGCCCCGGCCGAGCTCGAGTCCGCCTTCGAGGAGGGCATCGGCATCGACGGCTCGGCGATCGAGGGCTTCGCCCGGGTCTTCGAGTCCGACATGGTCGCGATGCCCGACCCGACCACTTTCCAGGTCTTCCCGTTCGAGGGCGGCGCCAGCGGCGAGAGCGCGCGCATGTTCTGCGACATCCTGCTGCCCGACGGCAGCGCCGCCTGGGCCGACCCGCGCCACGTGCTGCGGCGCATGCTGGCCAAGGCCGCCGAGAAGGGCTTCACCTTCTACACCCACCCCGAGGTCGAGTTCTTCCTGATCCAGGACGGTCCGCTCGACGGCTCGGTGCCGATCCCGGTCGACACGGGCGGCTACTTCGACCACACCACCCACGCCGTGGCCCGCGACTTCCGCCGCCAGGCCGTGCTCGCGCTCGAGCGGATCGGCATCTCGGTCGAGTTCAGCCACCACGAGGTCGCCCCGGGTCAGCAAGAGATCGACCTGCGCTACGCCGACGCGCTGACCACGGCCGACAACATCATGACCTTCCGGCACGTGGTCAAGGAGGTGGCGCTCTCCCAGGGGGTGCGCTCCACCTTCATGCCGAAGCCCTACACCGACCAGCCCGGCAGCGGCATGCACACGCACCTGTCGCTGTTCGAGGGCGAGCGCAACGCGTTCTACGACGGCGACGACCCGATGAAGCTCTCCAAGACGGCTCGGGCGTTCATCGCCGGCTTGCTGGTGCACGCCCGGGAGTACACCGCCGTCACCAACCAATATGTGAACTCGTACAAGCGGCTCTTCCCGCTGCAGTTGGCCAACACGATCACCGAGTCGCCGGCGTTCGTCAGCTGGGGCCACCTGAACCGTTCGGCGCTCGTGCGGGTGCCCGCGTTCGGCAAGCCCAACTCGGCCCGCGTCGAGGTCCGCTCGATCGACTCCGCCACGAACCCCTACCTGGCCTTCGCCGTCATGCTCGGCGCCGGTCTCAAGGGTATCGAGGAGGGCTACGAGCTGCCCCCGGGCGCCGAGGACGACGTCTGGTCGCTCTCGCCGAACGAGCGCAAGGCGATGGGCTACGACGCCCTGCCGGAGAACCTCGCCGAGGCGATCGACGTGATGGCCAAGTCGGAGCTCGTGGCCGAGGTGCTCGGCGAGCACGTC
>DASRYP010000145.1:0-7103 GCA_035687165.1 Actinoplanes sp.
CTGTCGTGCGGGATCCCGACAGCCTGCGCGATCGTGTCAGCGGTCTTGAACCCGATCCCCCACACATCGGCAGCCAATCGGTACGGCTCGTTTTTCACCACGCTGATCGAGGCGTCACCGTACTTCTTGTAGATCCGCACCGCGATCGACGTCGAAACCCCGACACCCTGCAGGAACACCATCACTTCCTTGATGGCCTTCTGCTCCGTCCACGCCGCGATGATCTTCGCCGTGCGTTTCGGCCCGAGCCCCGGTACCTCGACCAGCCGGGCCGGCTCGTCCTCAATGATCTGCAACGTGTCCAGACCGAAATGCTCGACGATCCGCTCGGCGAACACCGGCCCGATGCCCTTGATCAGCCCGGAACCCAGATAGCGGCGAATGCCCTGGATCGTCGCCGGGAGCACGGTGGTGTAGGAGAGGACCTCGAACTGCCGACCGTACTGCGGATGCGACGACCACCACCCCTGCAACCGCAGGCTCTCCCCGGGCTGCGCACCCAGCAACGCGCCGACCACCGTCAGCAGATCCGAACCACGGCCGGTCGCGACCCGGGCGATCGTGTACCCGGTCTCCTCGTTGACGTACGTAAGCCGTTCCAGCACCGCTTCGAGGACGTGCGGCGACGGGCGGGACGAAACAGCCGTAGGCATGCCCACCATCGTGCCGTCGGTGACGCCTCATTACCAAGACCGGTCCCTCAAGACGGGCAAGCAGCGAACCACCGCCTCCTGCGGGGGTCGCTCATTCCGGTCGGCGGGTTCTCCTCGACGGAGTTTTCGGGGGGACGATTCGGGCGTCGTTGCCGACGGTTCTGGCCGGCTGCCTACCGGAGGTCGAGAGCCTCGTGCCGTTCGCCAGGTTGCCGTGCGTGGTCCGCACCTTGCGGCGAACCTTTTCGGCGTGCGCAACGTCGTAAGGAGTGCAGACACCCCCGGTGTACCCGGGACAGCCGTATCCGGCATTACCCCCCCGTGGAGGGAACATATGACCGCCGACGACCATGCCGCCATGCTCCGAATGATCTCAGGTTCCTGGGTCACGCAGGTGATCGGGGCGGCGGCCGGTCTCTCGCTGGCCGAGCATCTGAAGGACGGTCCGCGTACGGCGGACGAGATCGCCGAGCGCGAACTGAGCGACCCGGCGGCCACGTTCCGGTTGATGCGGGCCTGCGCGAGCATCGGGCTGCTGACCCGTACGGGCGAGGCCTTCACCTCCACCAGCCTGCTCGCGACCCTGCACGGAGACGAACCGATGTCGCTGAAGAGCTGGGCGCTGGTCAACACTGAACCGGGGCTCTGGCAGAGCTTCGGCCATACCAAGGACGCGGTACGGGAGGGCCGCTCGCAGTCGCCGCGAGCGTTGGGAATGTCGATCTTCGAGCATTTCGCCGGCCATCCCGAGGAGGGTGCGCTGTTCGGCGCCGCGATGACCAACCTGTCGACCCCGGTCATCCTGGAGGTCGCCGACGTGATCGACCTCGACGGTGTGGCCGAGATCGTCGACGTCGGCGGCGCGGACGGGGCGTTCGTCCTGGAGCTGATGCGGCGTCATCCGCGGGTCGCCGGGGTCGTCCTCGAACTACCGCACGCGGTGCCGGGTGCCCTGGCCGCGGCGGAGAAGCTCGGCATGACCCCCCGTTTCCGGGCCGAGGCGGGAGACTTCTTCACCGCAGTCCCGCCCGGCGACCTGTTCCTGGTGAAGTACGTCCTGCACAACTGGGACGACGAGAACTGTGTGCGCATCCTGCGTAACTGCCGCCGGGCGATGCGGCCGGGCGGCCGGATCGCTGTGGTCGAGATCGTCATGTCAGAACAGGACGACAGCAGCGTCGGCCCGTTGATGGACATCGCCATGCTGACCTTTCTGGACGCCAAGGAGCGCACGCTCGCCGAGTTCGACGATCTGCTGGACCGGGCCGGGCTCCGCCGCACGGCGCTCACCAGCGTGCAGAGCCCCTACTGCCTGATCGAAGCGGTCGCCGCCAGATGAGCCCAGTGTTCTTCGCACACGACCTCCTCGGACGGCCGCGGGTGATCGACCGCGGCCCCCGGCTGTTGCTTGCCGCACGCTGACATCGCGGTCGATCACCCTTCGGCTTCGCGGGGGCGGCCTGGCGCCCGCATGGTTCGACTACCTGCGTGACTGGGACCGGACCCTGCGGGCGGGCAACTATCCGCAGATCACCCGCTACAACTTACTGCTGACCGCCGCACAACTCGACCGGTACCTGCTCGACGAGACGGGCGCGCTCAACGCGGAGACGGCCGCCGTGGATCCGATCGAGGTCCAGCGCCGCCACATCGAGGAGTTCCCTGGCCGAGCTGTGGATGGTGGTCAGGAGTTGAGATAGTCCCGGAAGGTGTTCGTGGAGCAGTGGATCTCGCCCTCGGACACGTGCGCGGAGGTCAGGTCGTCCAGGTAGGTGACCCGATAGCCGATCCCTGCCAGCGCCTGGGTGGCCGCGGCCTCGAATACGTCGCGGCCGCCCAGCAGCGGGCCGTACGGTCGGGGCGCGAGGTAGTGCCGGTCGTTGGCGACCAGGCCATTGATCAGGTTGGGGGTCTCGGCGGAGGCTTCCCGCATGGCGTTCAGCGCGATGATCGCCTTGTCCTTGGCCGGGCCGTCGTCCATCTGGTCGATCGCCGACTTTTCGACTCCCCAGTCCATTCCGCGCGCGGTGAACAGCACCGGGATCCGGACGATCCGGTCCGCGGTCAGGCCGATCGTCGTGAGGTTCTGGTTGATCTTGCGGGCGGCGATCCGGTTGGTGTCGACGAACTGCGGGTCGGCCCGGAACTCGGCGACCGTACGCTGATCGATCCGCTCGTCGTAGGGCCACTCCAGGGTGGGCAGATTGCCGTGCAGCTTCTCGCCGGCCGGCACCTTGGCCAGCATGGCGAGGCCGGCCGCCGGGTCGGCGACGATCGCCTTCCAGCCGCCCGCGACCGGCAGGAACTGGACGAACTCGTCGACGTGCCCGATGCTCAGCCAGCCGGTGTCCACCATGACGACCTTCGTGCCCTGCGCCCGGAGGAAGGTCACGATCGACGCCGACGGCTGCCCGCCCATGATGACCGTCCCGTCCGGCGTGGTCTCCAGGTTGCCCATCGAGTCGTATGAGTTGTAGTCGTCGGTTTCGGGCACCGGCACGCCCGGGATGTGCACGACTGCCACGTCCCGGCCCTTGAGCTGGGTGTAGATGTCGCGGGCTGCCTGCCGATGCAGGTCGTTGACCGACGGGATCAGCACCCGCAGGCCGTGGCCGTTCACCTTCTGGTAGGCCGGTTCGAAGAGGTCCTGGGTCCAGTCGTCGTCCGGTGTGCCCAGCGTCGTCAGTGGCGCCACTTTCGCCGCCGCGGCCCGCCAGGCCTTGCCGTTGTCGTCCCCGGCCGACGCCGCGAACGTCTGCTGCACCCGCTGCGTGTTCAGCTGGGTGAGCACCGGCGCTTGCTTCAGTCGTACGTCATGGGTGGTGTTGCCGATGGTGAGCGTGACCTTCGCGGTGCCGTCCCAGACCGCTTTGTCACGCACCACGTCGGTGCCCTCCAGTCCGAGTTCGACGCCGTGCCGCAGGTCGGCGGCGGTCAGCGAGCCGGCGACCTCCCACCGGGCGCGCTTGACGAAGAGCCGCACCCGGCCGGTGGTCGTCAGCTTCGCGGTGGCGTCCTTCGGAGCGCCCGGCCACGCGGTCACGCTCAGCCGAAACAGGTCCAGCTCGTCGGCGGCGCCGTTCACCACGGTGTCGGCGGCGTCGTTGCAGGCCGCCATCTGCCGGTCGGCCAGGTTGTTCTCGACCCGGTGCGAACGCCGCAGCGCCAGGTAGTCCTTCTCGGCCTGGACCTGGTCGGGCAGCTGGGACAGTTTGTCCTTGGCCACGGCGAACCGCTCGTCGTTGGCCTCTTCCCGGTCGACCGCGGCGGCGGTGATCGCGACGGCCGCGGCCCGGCAGGCGGTCGCGTCGTCGTCGATGTTGGCCAGGAACATTCCGCCGGGGGTAACCGCCCGCAGATCGGCGCCGGTCTCGCCGGCCGAGGCCACCAGCGGCACCGCGGCCAGCGCGAGACCCGCCGTGCCGGTCACCGCCCAGATCATGTGTCGTCTCATGACCGTCGATGCTCGCGGCCACTTGTCAGAGAATCGTGAGCCCGTGGTAGTGATCCGATGGCTTTCGAGCACGTCGCTCTCGCCGAAATACTCACCTCAGCCAAGGACGGGCCGCCTTCTACTCACGCCACCGTGCTGCTTCACAGGGATGCCGTGCTGCCTGAGGTGCCGTACCGTGGACGGCAGCATCTTCTTATGAGCCGCGGCTGGAGGTGACGTAGTCGATGAGCGTGGGAGTGGTTGACCACGTCGGTCCATGGACTGAGGACGAGTATTTTGCGCTCGGCGAGACGACGGACCGGATCGAGCTCATCGATGGCAGCCTGGTGGTGAGCCCCGCGCCGAGCATGAGCCATCAGCGTCTCTCCCGCCGTCTGGCCAACGCGCTGGACGAAGGAGCCGAGCCTGCCGGGCTCTTCGTCTACGAGGCGATCAACGTCCGGCTGCACACCGGCCGCATCGTGATTCCCGACCTGGCCGTGGTGGACCAGGACGAAGAGGCCGTCACGGCAGATGCCTCCCGGGTGCTCCTGATCGGTGAGATCGTTTCGCCGAGCAACGCCGCTATGGACCGCGTGCTCAAAATGCAGCTCTACGCTGCCGCCCGCATCGGGTGGTACCTCCTGGTCGAGCACGAGGCACCTGACTCGCTGACACTGCGACTCAACCGCCTCGACGGCCACCACTACGTCGAGGAAGCCGTCGTGAAGGCAGGCGCAAGCCTGACCTCCGAGTACCCGTTCCGGTTCGAACTCGACACCCGGTCCCTCGTCCGCCGCTGACAGTTACAGCCGCCTACCGACCGCAGCCGAGCTGACCGAGGACATTCGCCGCCGGATCGAGGCCTCGCGGGAGAGGCTGAACACTGACCACATCGACCTCTTCTACCAGCACCGGGTTCCGGAGACGATATGGGCTGGGTCAACGAGGACGGCACACCACTCGTGGGCGATATCGCCAAGACTCCCGATCAGGCTGCCGCGCCCGGGGTCTGGGCCGCGACATCGCTGCAGTTACAGGACATGGGTGGTGTCTACATCGAGGACTGCGACATCGCCGAGATCACTACGACCTTCGACTTCACCGCAGGCGGAGTTATGCCCCACGCCATCGAGCCCGCTGAAGCCGTTCGCCTGTGGGCCCTGTCCGCGACGCTCACGGGGGCCGACGCCTTCGCCTGACCCGTCCGAGCCGTTTCTCCGCCGACCTCACCGCGAACGCCGCTGCGCCGCCGACGCGAGGATGACCGGCTCCTCAACGTCGCCGCTCGGGGCGATCCTGCCCTGAATAGCGCTCGTAGAGTGGCCGAATTTGATTCCCTGAGGTACCGAACCCCGGGGAGTTTCGGGGGGTGACTCAAATCCTCATCGAGGAAAACGATGCCCTGACCTGCGTCTCCGCTGGTCAGGGCATCACTCTGAGCCGCCTGACGGAATCGAACCGTCGACCTACGCATTACGAGTGCGTCGCTCTAGCCGACTGAGCTAAGGCGGCAACGAAGAACCAGTGTACGGCACCCTCCGGAAGGGCCTCGGCGGGGCCACCCGCGGAGCGGAATCGGACAGCGATCCTGTCGGAGGACGGGTCTAGTGTGCCTGGCGTGACCATCGATCAACCCCCATCTCCCCCCACGGGTCAGGTCAGGCCGCACCGGCCCACCAGCATGGATCCGCAGGAGCTCGGCTTCACGCCGCAGCGTCCGGTCGGTTGGCTCGCCCCTCTCCTGCTGCTCAGCACGGGTGTGCGCGCCCTGCTGGCGGTCCTCTTCGGGGCTTACCTCGACAAGCGCGAGCTGCAGAACGCGCTGGACGGCGACTGGTTCGACCACTCGCGGACCGAGGACGGCGAGCTCTGGCTCGATTACGTCGCCGACCTGGGCGACGGCTTCCACGCGACCTATTCGGTGGCCTATCTGCTGGCCCAGCCCGGCGTCGAGCTGGACGGCACCACGTTGCCCCGCGGGCGGCTGCTGTTCATGGGCGGTGACCAGGTCTATCCGCTGGCCAGCGGGGACGGCTACGAGAGCCGGACGAAAGGCCCCTACCGCGCGGCCCTCCCCGAGCCGCCGATCGGCTCGACGCAGCCCACGCTCTTCGCGCTCCCGGGCAATCACGACTGGTACGACGGGCTCACCGCGTTCATCCGGCTCTTCGCACGCCGCTCGGACGGCCACATCGGCGGCTGGCGCACCGAGCAGCGGCGGTCCTACTTCGCCGTCAAACTCCCCGCCGACTGGTGGCTGTTCGCCATCGACGAGCAGTTCGGGGCCTACATCGACGACCCCCAGCTCTCCTATTTCGAGGAGGCCGCGCGCCACCTCGGCCCGGCGGATCGCGTCATCCTGATGACCCCCTCGCCGAAGTGGGTCAAGTCCGTCGACAACCCCGAGGACTACGACGCCATCGACTACTTCATCCGCAAGATCCTCGACCCGACCGGCGCCGCCACGCGCGTGCTCGTCTCCGGCGATCTGCACCACTACGCCCGCTACAGCGACCCCGAACGCGAGCTGATCACGTGCGGTGGCGGTGGCGCCTATCTCCTGGGGACGCAGCAGCTCCCGAGAGAGCTGGTCGTCCCGCAACCCGGCACCCTGACCCGCAATCGCAGCCTCAGCCGGCCGTACGAGCTCCGGACGTCCTATCCGGACGCGGCGAGCTCGAAGCGGATGGGCTGGGGCGTGTTCCGCCGGGTGCCTACCCGCAACCCCGGCTTCCTCACCATGCTCGGCATCATCCACGTGCTGACCATGCTGGCGATGGCCGGTGCGGTGGCCAACGGTGCGGGCATCGTGCAGCGCCTGTTCAGCATCCCGCTGACCATCATGCTGGTACTCATCCTGGCCGGCTCGGTGGCGTTCGCTCACCCGCCCAAGGCCGACCGGCCGAAACATGCCCGTCATTGGGTGGCCGGCTTGCTGCACGGCTTCGCCCAGATCGGACTGGCGGCCGGCGGCGCCTGGCTATGGTTGCAACTCCCCTACCACGACTGGGTCT
>DASRYP010000146.1:0-3748 GCA_035687165.1 Actinoplanes sp.
CACGCCGAGGCGTACGGTGCCGAGCTCCTTGCCGGACCGCAGCGAGGGCGCGACCGAGACGAGCGCGATCAGCCACACCACGCTGCCCAGGGTGACCAGGCTCCACCGGGCGGCGGACCGGCCCAGAGCGGCGTACGCGGCGAAGATGCCGGCGGCCGAGCCGAGGACCGCGCAGGCGCCGATCACGAAGACCGCGTTCACGCCGGCGACCGCGGCTTCGCGGGCCGGTTGCATCGTGAGCGGGACGATCGTGGCGGCGCCGAGCCCCGCCGCGATTCCGGCGATCAGTCGGGTGCCCGCGCCCGCTCGCTCGGGGAGCCGGGAGTGGCCGGCCAGCCCGCCGGCCGCCGCCGCGGTCATCGCGAACCAGGAGACCCAGGCCAGCTGAGCGTTCCACCCGTCACTCGCGGTGACCTCTATGGCACGCGAGAAGTCCAGCAGGCCCAGCCCGTAGGCGAGACCCAGCTGACCAGCCCCACTCAGCGCCGCAGCGCCGAACGTGCTTCCCAACAACTTCGCCCAGGTGCGAAAAGCCATGCCCGGCACGTTACGGTTTCCTCACCTACGCGCTCAACAGCGGGACCGGATTCTTAAAATCCCGCTTAGATAATTGTACGAAGAGTAGTGGTTCAGGCCATCAGAAGATCATGGAGCAATGCGCTGCACCGTGTCACCTCGGCGGAGTGCGCC
The DNA here is from genome assembly GCA_035687165.1 of Actinoplanes sp. GTDB lineage: Bacteria > Actinomycetota > Actinomycetes > Mycobacteriales > Micromonosporaceae > Actinoplanes. The sequence goes on from DASRYP010000146.1 coordinate 691, forward strand.
GTGCGGCCCAGCGTTCTCGGCCGGGGAATGCGGACCTCGACGATCTCGCGGACCCGGCCCGGTCGTGGACTGAGCACGATCACCCGGTCGGCGAGCAGCACCGCCTCGTCGATGGAGTGGGTGACGAACACGGTAGTCGCCTCCTGCTCCATGTGGATGCGCTGCAGCTCGACCGACAGCTCCTCGCGGATCAGCGGGTCGAGCGCCGAGAACGGCTCGTCCATCAGCATCACCTGAGGACGGCCGATCAACGCCCGGCAGAGAGCCACCCGCTGCTGCATGCCCCCGGAGAGCTCGTGCGGCAGCCGCTTCTCGAAACCGGTCAGGCCGGTCAGGGTGAGCAGCTCGTGCGCCCGGTCGCGATATTGCGCCTTGCGCCAGCCGAAGATCTGCACCGGCAGCAGCACGTTGTCGAGCACCGAGCGCCAGGGCAGCAGGGCCGGCCGTTGGAACATCATCGACACGTCCCGCCGCGGCTTGACCACCGGCTCGCCGCCGACCTCGATCCGGCCGGCGCTCGGCGGCAGCAGCCCGGCGATCAGCCGCAGCAGCGTCGACTTGCCGCAGCCGGAGCGGCCCACCACGGCCACGAACTCGCCGTCGGCGACCTCGAGGCTGACGTCGCGCAGGGCCTCGACAGTGTCCGAACGGCCGGCGAACGACCGGGACACCGTGTCGATCCTGATCATGAGGCGATCCTGGTCATGACGCCAGCCGCCAGCGGCCGCTGCGCGCCACCAGCAGGGTGAGCGCCTGCGGCATCAGGCCGGAGTGGTTGTCCGGGGTGAGCCGGATCGGCCCGGAGAGGCCGTCGACCTGGGAGGTTTCGATGATCTCGCGGATGCGCGGGCGGGCGGTGCCGACCCGGGCCACCGCGCCGGCGATCAGGTCGGTGGCGTCCGCGGCGAACGAGGCCACCCCCGAGTAGCTGCCGTACCGGGATGTGTAGTCCCGGAACCACTGCTTGCGGGAGGACTTGGCCGGGGTCGTCGCGATCACGTCGTCGATCGCCAGGATCTGGGTGAACACCATCGTCGCGTTGTTCGTGGCCGCGGCCGCGGCCGGTGCCACGAACAGGTCGCTCGCGGCGGCCGCGTCGAAGTAGATGCGCCCCTGGTAGCCGGCTGCCCGCGCGTTGGTGGCGGCCTGCTGGGCCAGGTCGGGCGGGGTGAGCACGACCAACGCGTCCGGGTTGGTGTCGGTCAGCGTCCCGACGGCCTGGGCGATGTCGGTCGAGCCGGGCTTGACCGCGCGGGTCACCCTCGGCTCGATCCCGATGTTCTTCAGTGCGTCGGTGAGGGCCGCGTCCGCGCCCCGGCCATAGAGATCGTTGGTGTGGAGCACCGAGACGCTCTCGACCTTCGCTCGCGCGATCTCGTTGACGAGGGTGGCGGCGCTGTCGGCCGAGTTCGGGCCGAGCTTGAAGATGTAGTGCCGAGCGGCGATCGGGTTGGTGACCTCGTCGGAGGCGGCCAGCGCGATCGTCGGTACGCCCTTGTCGTTGATCGTCTTGGCCGCACTGACCACGCACGCGTCGCAGAAGCCTGTGACGACGGCGGCGACGCGCGGGTCGTCGGCGAAGGAGCTGATATTGCGCAGGGACGCCGTCGGGTCGTTCCGGTTGTCGAGCGTGCGCAGTTCCAGCCGTCGTCGGCCGAGCTGCCCGGAGGCGTTGATCTGCTCGATCCGCAACTGCAGTGCGCGGGCGTACGCGGTATCGACCGCCGAGGAATTGCTGAGGTCGGCGGCGATGATGGCGACTTCGGAGCCGTCACCGGAGCCGTCGTCGGAAGAGCAGCCGGCCGTACCGGCGGCGAGGATCATCGTTGCCACGGCGGTTGCGGCGGTGATGCGGGAAAGCCGCACTGCGGTGCCTCCTAGAGGGGCGGGAAGGCGCGGGAAGGCGCAGGCGCCGGAAGCATCGTGGTCCGCCGGCGGGCGTGCCGACACGGACAATGTGTCCGTTCGATCGCGCCAAACCTTGCCAACGTGAGAGCGCCGGGTCAAGCGGCGCACCATCGATGGAACGAGACGGTTGTCTCACATAATGGTTGAAATCTAGGAGGTTTGGCGTGACCGAGTCGTCACCTGATGTCGTGGTCTACATATTCGTGCACGTCAAAGCAGTTTGTCTGTCGAATGTGGAACTGCCGACATTGCTGCCCGTGGGACAGCGAAGTCGCTTCCGGGTGTTTCCAGACTTCCCAAAGGGATGTCCGTTCTGATGAAATTCGCGGGCCGCGCTGAGTTTCGCGGGCGAAGAACCACGGGGAAGACCACGGAGGAGAAGTCGTGAGCACCGGATCTTCGACCCAGGTGTCGCGCCGTGGTGTCTTTCCGCGTCTGCGAAACGCCCGGATCCGCGCCAAGTTGGCTCTCATCCTGGTCGTTCCGCTGGTCGCGGTCATCGCGCTGGCGGCCACCCGCCTGGTTGACGTCGGTCAACGGGCCGCCGAGGCCGGTACGGTCGAGGAACTGATCAAGCTGGAGACTGACGTCTCGAGCCTCACCCAACTGCTGCACGTCGAGCGCATGGCGGCCGCCGCTTATCTCGGCCAACCGGCCGGCCGGCCCGACGAGTACCAGGCGGCGGTCCGGGCCAGCGACGCCCGGATCAAGACCTACCGCGCGCACCGGGCCGACCTCGAGGACCCGCCGAGTGCGGTCCTCGGCCGACTCGTCCGCATCGACGACCATCTGAGCACGATGGACGCCACCCGTACGGCCGTGGGCGACCGGAACGGCATCGCCGTCGCCGAGGCGGTCTCCCGCTACAGCGTGGTGATCACCGACCTGGTTGCGTACGGCGAGGCGGTCAGCCAGTACGCGGGAGAGGGTGACATCGCCGACCAGCTCCGCGCGATCGCCGCGTTCGCCCGGGCCAAGGCCGGCACCGCCGAGCAGGAGGCGGTCGCCTACGCGGCCCGCGCCTCCGGCGACCTCAGCGCCGAGCAGCTCTCCGTCTTCACCGCGACCCAGACCAGCCAGCAGGAGGCCCTCGAGGGCTTCGCCCTGGTCGCCACCCCCGCGCAGCGGTCGCTGGTGGACAACACGGTCA
>DASRYP010000147.1:0-2414 GCA_035687165.1 Actinoplanes sp.
AGAAGACGTCATGCACTGGTTCTGCAAGCCTGACCCGGCCCGGCGAACACACCATCTCCACCTCGTCCCGACCGGTTCCGAGCGTTTCGCCGACGTCCTGGCGTTCCGCGACTACCTGCGGGCCCATTCGGCCGCGGTTCGCCAGTACGAAAAGCTCAAGCGCCACCTGGCCACCCAGCACACCCATGACCGCGACGCCTACACCGACGGCAAGAGCGCTATGGTCGCCACTCTCACCGCCGAGGCCCGCCGTTGGCTCACCCGCTTCCGCTAGACATCGTTCGCGGTCAGGGGAGGCGGGGAAGATGCGGACATTGGTATCGGCGATATAGCGATAGAAATGAAGGCGAGCGAGGCGTCCGCGAGCCGCGGCGGCCGTCGCCGAGATTTCCTGACCGAACGCATGCCCAGGCAATAATTGCCAACAAAACAATCAACCAGAGGACGACAGACCGTTCACTTTCCGGCCCTCCCTGATTAACAGTCCGCAGTAGACCTGCGTGCCATCATCGACGCGGGTCGGGCTCCCGATCCTGATAGGCGGACGTCTCTGCCATCGGATGACCACGGGCGCCGCCGCGCCGTCAGGAAAGGTCTAAAATGAACAAGATCTCCCTCGCCACAAGGGTGGTCGTCGTCGTGGCGGTCTCGGCTGCCCTCGCGGGCACCCTGGCACAGCCGGCTTTCGCCGGGGTCTCGGTCTCGCATCACCAGACGGAGGCCAAGGCGGACAACAATCCGGGTAGCGGGGGCGCCTGGGTCTGGGTGTACTCCGGCAACGAATTCAAGGCAACCGGCGGCCAGGTCGAGTACCAACTGACGAACGGCAGCACCGGCGAGCTCCACGTCGGCCGCGGCCAGAGCGCTTCCACGGACCCGGGCAGCGACGTCAAGGCATTCCGCGCGTGCACCACCTACTACGTCGACGGCTACGACACCAAGGCCTGCTCCAGCTGGGCCTACTTCAGCTGACTGCCGCCCTTCCAGGGGCGGAGCGCCGCGGCGACCTGGCTGCGGTGCTCCGCCCCGGCCCCGCTAACCCGCACCCGTGGGCGCGGTCCGCTGGAGTGAGCCGGGTGACATGTCCCGCGAGTTGCGGCGGGCGCCCGTCGATCAGAGGCAGGATGGGGTACGTGGAGACGGATCTTCAGCTCGCGCAACGGGCCGCGCTGACCGGGGCGGCGGTGGCCCTGCCGCATTTCGCGGCGCTGGCCGACCTGCCCCGCGAGGTCAAGACCGACGGCTCGGTGGTGACCGCGGCTGATCGTGCCGTGGAGTCGGCCATCCGCGATGTGCTGACCGCCGCGCGTCCCGGAGACGCGATCCTGGGCGAGGAGGAAGGCCAGACCGGCACGGGCGGCCGCCGGTGGATCATCGATCCGATCGACGGCACCGCGCTCTTCGTCGACGGGGACGACCGGTGGCTGGTCCTGATCGCCCTCGAGGTCGACGGCGAAATGGTCGCCGCGGTGGCGGCGCACCCCGCGCAGGGCAGCATCTGGTGGGCGAGCCTGGACGGCGGATCCTTCGAGGGCCGCGTCGTCGGCGGCCGGGTCGTCGCCGAGACTCCGGTGCACGTCTCGGCGGGCGCCGACTCGGTGGCGGGCAGCCGTTTCGCGGTGGTTCCCGAGGACTGGGCCCGTGAGCTGGTGGCACCCCTCGAGGAGCTCACGCCCGCGGTGCCGTGGCCGATCCATCCCGCGTTGATGATCGCCCGGGGCGACCTCGACCTCGGGGTGCAGACCGGCGGCCAGATCTGGGACTTCGCCGCGACGTCGCTGATCGTGCGGGAGGCGGGCGGCAGCTTCAGCGGCCTCAACGGCCGCCGCAGCCCCGGCCCGGGGGCTTCGGTCTATGCGCGCAGCGACGCCCTGCGGGAGGCGGCGCTGGAAGTGGCCGGCGAGCCCGCGGCCCGCGCGACCACGTGAGTCAGCGGTAGAACGGTCGCGCACCTAAGAGAGGCGTACCACCATTTTTCCGGTGTTCTCTCCCTTGAGGAGGCCGATGAAGGCGGCCGGCGCGTTCTCGATCCCGTCCACAATCGTCTCGCGCGCCTCGATCCGGCCGTCACGCACCCACGGCCCCACCTCGGCCAGGAATTCCGGCATTCGTTTGTTGTGGTTGCTCACGATGAAGCCGCGCAGATTCAGCTCCTTGCCGATCGCCAGCGAAAGATTGCGCGGCCCGGCCGCCGCCGAGGTGTCGTTGTAGGTCGCGATCGCTCCGCACATCGCCACCCGCCCGTACTTGTTGAGCGACCCGATGGCCGCCTCCAGATGGTCGCCGCCGACGTTGTCGAAATAGACGTCGATGCCGTCCGGATCCGCTTCCCGCAACTGCTTGCGGACCGGCGCGTCGCGATAATTGAACGCGGCGTCGAACCCGAGATCCTCCACCAGGTGGCGCACTTTCTC
>DASRYP010000148.1:0-7765 GCA_035687165.1 Actinoplanes sp.
CTGGCTTCGGCAGGTACTTTGTCGGCAGCCGGTCGACCTCGCACGGGCGGACTGATCTGGCCCCCGGTCGAGGAACCACTCTTGGTGGCGCCGCGACCGGGACACTATAGGAATCGACAGGCCGCGATGCAAGATCCAGTACTGAAGTGACCTGAGCTGATGCCGCGAGCGCGTGGACCCGATCGATGCGGCCGGGCCCGTGCCGGCCGGGCACGACTGGCTCTCGAAGATCTGCGTGTCCCCTTCGCGGGCGGCACCCTGGTAGCGACTCCGTCGCTGCCGGACGGGGATCTCGCGGGTGGTCTGCTCGCCAACCGCGGCGAGATCGCCGTACAGCGCGCCGGGATCTCCAGGTGAGAGATCCCGGCGCGTCGCTGTTTACCGTGTCCTTTAACGGGGGCTCACTTGCAGGACTTGACTCCCGTCGCGTGTGCCAGGCCGATGCCGGACGCTGACGAGTCCTTGAAGATCACCTCGCGACCCGCTGTTGCGGTCGCGTACATCTGCGCGCCCGGCCCGCACGACGCCGGGCCGAGGTACTTGCCCTGGAACGTGTACTGCTTGAGCTTCGGATTGAGCGAGTTGTCCGGGTAGCCACCGTTCTTGAGCCAGGCAGCCACCGGTGCCTCCTCGGTGATGGTGAGGGTCGTGTCGGACAACGCGACGGTGACTGCGCGGATCGCCTGCGGCGAGTTCTCCTCGAACAGCAGGTGGCTGGTGCGGGTGGCGAAGTCGAAGAGCCGCACGGAGTCGTAGTAGGCCCCCTTGGTCCACTCGCCGTCGACAATGGTGCCGTAGTCGCGGTCGGTCATCCAGGCGACGCCGGTGCTGGACAGGTCCGGATAGCTCATCCGTTCGGCGCCGGCGTCGCCGCCGGCGTAGGTCGTCCGCCCGCTCGCGAGGTCGTACACCTCGACGCCCAGCGACCACCATTGGCCGTTGGCGTCGGGCTGCGCGTAGTTCTCGTAGCGGATGTAGGAGATCTTCCCACCCTTGACGCTCGGCGCCGTCGCGCTCCCGAACCAGTCCGGGTGCGCGAGGGTGTGCACGGTCCGCGAACTGCCTCGCAGGTAGCGCACGACGTCGAAGTACCCCTGCGTCGCATCGAACTGGCTCCAGGCGACGACGTCGCCGTCGAAGCCCAGGCCGTCAACGCGTTCCGGGGAGCTGTAGAGCTCCTTGACGGGGCCGCCGCCGACAGCCGCCGACAGGATGTGGTTGGTCTCCCCCGTCGGCGATTCGGGGTTCAGCTCGATCGACAGCCACACCACCCGCTTGCCATCGGTGTGCGGGAAGCTGTGCGTGTTCCCGTCGTTCGGGGAGATCCGGTACGGGGTGCCCTTGCCGTTGGTGCGTCCCACCCAGATCGATGTCGGCTGGGTGCGGTTCGCGTCCGACCGCGGCACGGCGAACCAGCCGCCCGCCGCGCTCGCCTTCATGTCGGCGTACATGCCCGTGTTGAGCCGGTCGATCAGGACCTCGGTGCCCTTGCCGTACAGGTTCGCCTTCCACTTCGCGGTGATCCCGCGGGAGTCGAACGCCGTTCGCACCACGTTGAGGTCGTCCTTGTCCAGGCGCAACGACTTCGCGGAGGCGAGCACCGCTTCGCGCGCATCGACGAAGTCGGACATGGGTGTCAAGTAATCGGTGAGGGCGCGGTAGACGATCTTGTCGGCGACCGGCTTGCCGAGCGCCTGACGCAGATCCCAGAGCGCACCGGACACGATCGTCGAGTTGAGGTGCACGCCGCCGTCGTCCATCGACGGCGTGTCCATGAGGTGCTGGAAGTCCGCCGTGGTGGCGCCGTCGTCGAGGTCGCGCAGGGCGCACTGGACGGGAGCCAGCGTCCGGCAGAGGTCGCCGCCGATCAGGCTTGCCCGCGGGTCGGACATCGACGTGCCCGACGTGTCGACGTCGATGGCGTTGCCGAAGTAGTCGGCGATCGCCTCGTTGAGCGCGCCCGATTGTCCGGCGTAGACGAGGCTCGCGGTGTGCTCCACCACGCCGTGCGTCATCTCGTGGCCCACGACGTCCGGGTCCGCGGCCAGGGGCAGATACTCGGCGTCGCCGCTGCCGTACACCATGCGGGTGCCGTCCCAGTACGCGTTGACCCACGGGGAGCCGCTGTACGTGATCCCGACGACCGAGTCGATCGGCATGCCTTCGTCGTCCAGGCTGTCGCGCCGAAGCTTCGCCTGGTACCACTCGAACACCTTCGCGGCGTCCCAGGCAGCGTCCACGGCGCCGGCGTCGGTCAGGTCGGCGCCGAGCTTGGTCGACGGCGACGCGAACGGCGTCATGCCTTCGGGCCACGGGCTGCCCATCAGGTCGTAGTAGTCCAAGCCCCGAGCGTCCCAGGTGGTGATCGGCACTGTCCGGCCGCTCGATTGCCGGTGGGTCTGGTCCTTCATGAGGTAGGAGCTGGCGTCGGACCGGACGAGCGGGAGCGACACGGTGGCGCCGTGCAGCGTAGTGCCCTGGCCGACGACCGGCGCCGTGCCGTTGCCCGTCGGGTGCGGCTTGGTCCTGGGTTGCGGCGCGGTGGCAGTGCCATCGGCGGTCAGCGCGGCGGCCTGCTGGCCGGCGATGAAGGACTTGATCCGGCTGACGCTGAGCAGCGGCACCCCGTTCGTCGCGCCCACGTACACGTCGCGGAGCACGGGTCGGCCCGTGACGGTGTCCTTGCCCTTGACGAGTACGCGTCGCGCGAGCACTCCGGTGCCGGTCGGCATGACCACGAGCCCCTGGTCGGTGCCGACGAGGTCGACGGCGGAACCCGGGGCGGAGGCCACGACCGCCGCGCCGGGGTGCAGGCTCTTGCGGACGTCCTCGACCGCCCGGGAAACAGCGACCGGGGCGGGGATCGGGGTGACGGTCGTGTCGACGTCCAGGTTCGTGAAGTAGCTCCCTGACGTGCCGGTCACCGTGCGCTTGCCGGCTGTCTTCTCCGTACGCACCACGTATTGGGCGCCGAACACGGGCAGGCCACGGTACCTCTGGTCCAGCCGGACCGTCTCCCGTTCGCCTTCCGTCTCGACGCTCGCGGTGGTGAGCGTGCCGGCCGGATCGCCGATCTTGTAGCGGTCCTGGTGGCTCGCGAGGTGAGCCTTGGCGGCCTGGTCCGGTGCGACCGTGGCGTCGACCGGGTCGGCCACATCGTCCACGAGCGCGGGGGTGTCCGTACTCGGCGCTACGGTGGCGGGGAGGGACTCCTCCGGCGACGGGGTCGCCGCGTTCGCGGCCTGGGCGGTGGTTCCGAGGATGGCGGCCATCGCCAGGACGGCGATCGTCGGCAGTGCCTTGGGTATGCGCAATTGGTGCTCCTGCGAGGTTGTCCGGCCGGCTGGTTCGGGACCGGTTCGCCCACCTCACCCCGGCGTCGGCTGCCGCCACAAGAACGATCTTGCGCATCTGCGCAAGTGAGCAGGTCCGCTTCTTACACGTCCGTAATCCCCGATTCATCGGAGCGGGTGTCGCTCGTAGCATGCTCAGGTCGGAGGGGTGCGAGAACGTATGGACGAAACGGGCATACCGTGGTCGGCAACCGGTCTTGACCCGCTGGCCGGCCGGGTGTTGGAGCACCTGCTGGCCGTACGATCGGCGGACCGCGACGAGGTGGCGGCCGCGGCCGGGGTGTCACCCGCGGAGGCGGAGCGAGCGCTGCGGCTCCTGGCCGACTCGGCACTGGTATCGCGGACCGGTGGTGCGGTGCCGCGATGGGCAGCCGCGCCGCCGCGGCCGTCGCTCGGTGCGCTGCTGGCCCGGCGGCGGGCCGAACTGGCCCGTGTCGAGGATCTCGTGGAGCGGCTCCTCGAAGTGCACGAAGCGGTATCCGGGCCACGCGCCACGGACGTGGTGGAGGTGCTGAAGAGCGAGGACGAGGTACCCGCGCGTTACTGCCAGTTGCTGGCGGAAAGCTCGTCCGAAGTGCTGCATCTGGCGAAGCCGCCGTATGTCACAGATGCGTCGGCGTCCGTCGGGGCCGTCGGAGTGACGCCCGGTGTGCGAATGCGATCGGTGTACGAGACGGACGGCTTCACCGACGCGGTGTCCCTCAGGACGGCTCTGCGCGGGACGGGTCAGGGCGGCACACTGCGGCTGACCTCGCAGATCCCGGTGAAGCTGGTGATTTTCGACCGGGCGGCCGCGCTGCTGCCGATATGGCAGGACCGCCCGTCGTCGGGCTCCTTGGTGGTGCACTCACCCGCGTTGGTGACGGCGCTCGTAGCACTGTTCGAGAGCGTGTGGGAGCGCGCCGAGCCGGTGTCGCTGACGAGGCGGCCCGACCGGTCGGACGCGGACGACGGCCTGCCGGCCTCGGGGCGTGACCTGCGAACACGGGAAATCCTGCGGATGATGGCGGCCGGGATGAAGGACGAGACGATCGCCCGGATCCTCAACGTAAGCCGCCGCACCGTTCAGCAGCACATCAGCGATGCGGGTTCGCTGCTCGGTGCCCGGACCCGCTTCCAGATCGGCGTGCTGGCGGCGAAGCGGGGGTGGCTGAGCGACCAGGACGACAGCGTGCGGCAGCCGGAGCCGGTGCCGTCTCGATGAGGGGGCGCTCCGACCCTGGCCGCGAAAGGTGTCTTGCAGTCCGTGTCGGCGCTGTCGTCGCCGCCGGTCCGCGCTGCGCCGGCGGCTGTCCCTCCCGGCGCATCAGGGCTTGCGGCCCACCGCACAGTAGACGTCGAGGGCCTCCGGTTCTGTTCCCGGCTGCGGCCGCCACAGCGGGGTCGACACCACGCCGGGCTCAAGCAGTTCCAGGCCCTGGAAATAGCCGCCGATCTCTTCGGGCGTACGCAGGTTGTACGGGTGGCCGCTCTGCTTGGCGACCCGCTGACTCTCCACGCTCTGCGCACTGGTGCTCGTCCCGTCGCTCACCGCCAGGTAGCTGCCCGACGGCACGGCGGCGAGCAGCCGCTCGACGATGGAGCGGGCCTCCGCGTAGTCGGCGACGTTGCCCAGGATGCCGATCATGGTCAACGCCACCGGCTTGCTGAAGTCGAGCGTCCGGGAGGCCTCGCTCAGGATCCGCTCCGGGTCCTCCACGTTGGAGTCGACATAGGCCGTCTCGCCGTCGGGCGAACTCGTCAGCAGCGCACGGGCGTGTACGAGCACGAGCGGGTCGTTGTCGACGTATACGATCTTCGACTCCGGCGCCACTCGCTGCGCGACCTCGTGGGTGTTGTCAGCGGTCGGGAGACCGGTGCCGATGTCCAGGAACTGCCGGATACCCACCGCACCGGCGAGGAGCGTGACCGCCTCGACGAGGAACCTCCGCTGGGACCGGGCGACCGCCGCGATCCCTGGGTTCGCCACCCGGAGCGCCTCGCCCAGCTCCCGGTCCACAGCGAAGTTGTCCTTGCCCTTCAGCAGGTAGTTCCACACCCGCGCACTGCTCGGCCGGCTTACGTCGATGCTGTGATCGGTCATCATGAACCCTTCGATGAGGCTGGCCGTCAGGCAGCGAGCATAGTCAGTGCTGTCCCGATCTCGGTGATCGACACCGGGAACATCGGGATCTCGGGTCAGTGGCTGTCCGCTGCGGGGTCGCCGCCCCATTGATATGGCAGGTACTTGCCGTCGATGGTGACGATCACGCGCGCCCCGTCGGGGTGTTCGCGGCGCGACAGGGTGACGCTGCAGTTGATGGCGCTCATGATCCCGTCGCCGAATTGCTCGTGGATCAGCGCTTTGAGAGCGGGCCCGTACACGGCGAGCAGTTCATAGAAGCGGTAGATCGTCGGGTCGCTATCCGCCGCGCCGTCCATGACTCGGTACGGCTGGCGTTGGAGCGCCTGGATCGTCTCGTCGCTGAGTTCCAGCAGCGAGCCGATCTTCTCCGCTTCCTCGCGATTGAGCGCGTGCGAGCCGAGCAGCGCCGCGACCGCCCAGACCGGTGGCCTGTTGATCTTTTCGGCCAGTTCCTGCCAGGTGTAGCCCTGGGCGGTACGTCGACCGTCGACCTCGTTCGCGGCCCGTTTCCGCAGCGACAGGCTGTGTGTCATGGGTCTGCCCTCCTCGTTCCTGAATAGGTGTTGGCCAAGGCACCAAGCCAACCGCATCGGTGGCCGACGCGATTAGGCGAGACGCGCAGGGATCGCGGCGTTTCGCGAAGCCCTTGGGCGACGACACATCGCGTCAACATGGCGGCAACTGCCGCGATACGCCGCCGAGCGAGAGTGAGAGTGATCGAGGTGGTGAGCGCATGACCGATGTGACTGTGGACGGTGAACATCCCGTGGTCGATGTCCGCGTGCTCGCGGCGGTGATCGACGAAGCCCCTACACCGCTGTGGGTGATCGCCGCCGACGGGAACGTGCAACTGGTCAATCAGGCGGCCATCACGGTCCTGGGGCACTCCACGGTGAGTGATCTGGTCGGGCGGCCGAGCCACCGCACGTTGCACGGGCATTATCCGGACGGCTCCGAATACCCGCAGGACCAATGCCCGATCGTCGGCGGGAACGGCCCACGCTCGCAGACGGGGACCGAGTGGTTCACCGCCAGATCCGGTCGGCCGCTGCCGGTTGTCTGGTCAACCCGCAGACTGGGCCTGACCGGGATGACCCTCTTGTCGTTCGAGGACGCCTCCGACCGGGTCGCGGGGGAGAAACAGCGTTCCATCTGGAACAGCCGCACGATCGCACGCAGCGCGGACAATCTCGGCTGCCGCAGCCGCTCCGCGCTCCGCGACGAACTGATGCGGCACATCCACAAGAGCTTCCGCGATCCCGCCTTCTCGGTCGCCACCTTGGCCCACGCCGGCCACCTGTCCGTGCGCTCGGTACAAGTGCTGTTCGCCGAGGTCCACAGAGCGCCCGGCGACGAGATCCGCGCGGCACGCATGAACTTCGCGCAGAGACTCCTCGAGCGTGGTTCGACGGTCCGGTCTGCTTGTTACGACAGTGGCTTCCGCGATCCGGGGACGTTTGCACGGGCGTTCCGGCGGCACTTCGGCGACTCTCCGACCGGCTATCGCCAACGGCTCACAGCATCGGCACGTACGTCAGCCGAGTGAACCCGACCCCGCCGGGTCAGTTCATTCGCCGTACGCGGCGAAGTCGGTAGGGAATTTGTCGGCGGCCGAGACCGGAATGCCCGCGGCAGGTTTTCCCGGCCTTCGAGTTTACTCGAATAGTGCCTGGTGGGCGCTGCCGCGGGCTTGCACTCGGCGGTGACCGCGCGCCGAGGCCTCGATCGCTTCCTATCCGCGCTCTCGATGCTGGACATCGTCCCGGAGAGCCGGGTGCGGACGGGTCAGGGTACAACCCTTTCGGGAAAGGTCGAGGCGGCTACCGGTGGTGAGACATGCCGGGACCATGGTGGTGCGCTGTCCGTATCTGCTGCCCTTGCGCACCGTCACTGTGCCGGTCCGCGAAACCTCGCACGGGTTGTTCGTGGTGCACTGCTCGCCGTCGTCGTTACCGGTGTTGTGCACCCCTACGACAGTGACGCCGTCCGCGGCGACCAGCGGCGAGCCCGACGTGCCGTGTGTTGGGGCGCAGGGAGGGGTTTCCTCGTAACGGTATGCCTTGTCCATCTGGTACTCCGCCTCACGCAGGTGCGTCACGACGGCCGCGACTTTGCACGTGAAGCGTTTGCCCGCCCCGGCGGCGACGATGTCGATGGGGGTGCCCTCGTGCGCGGGCTTGGTTCCTAGAACGAATACCTTGGCGCCCGCGGCGTGGATTTGACCGTAGGTTTTGTCGAGTCGGAACAGCGCGACGTCGGTACCGGTCATGGTGGCGTACACCAGGCG
>DASRYP010000149.1:0-15330 GCA_035687165.1 Actinoplanes sp.
TGTGCCGTTCCTGGCGACACGGGGTCGCCCGGCCGACAAGCCGCTGACCGACCGGGTGTCGGAAGGCAACCGGTACCGCAAGCTGACCGCCGAGCTGGTGCGCCGGTCGCTGACGTCGTTGCAGATGGCCGCGATCAACTCGGCGGTCAGCAAGGACCCGAAGGCGATCACGTTCCCGGTGGACATCCACCGCGACGGGCCGGGGCACCTCGCGATCGTCGATCTGCCGTACGGGGTCGAGGCGTCCGAAGTGGTCGCCCGGCGCGGCCGGTTGGCTTCGGCGATGCGGCTTCCGCTGGATCAGGTGTGGCCCGCGACGGCGCCCGGTCACACCGGCCGTTTGGCATTGTGGGTCGGCTACGAACCGGCGTCGCAGATGAAACAGCCGCCGTGGCCGCTGCTGTCGGAGAGCGCCAAGGTCGATGTGTTCAAGGCGTTCGCGTTCATGACCACGCCGAAGCTCGACACGATCTCGGTGTCGCTGATGTCGCGCAACTGGCTCTTCGGTGGTCAGCCCGGCTCAGGCAAGACCTTCGCGCTGCGCACGTTGCTGCTGGCCGCCGCGCTGGATGCGCGTACGGAAATCCGGGGTTACGAACTCAAAGGCGTCGGCGACTTCGCCGTGCTGGAACCGGTGATGGCCGAATACGGCAACGGCTTCGATGACGAGACCCTGGCGCGGTGCTTCGCGTTCATCGAGTGGCTGTACGAGGAGGCCCGGCGCCGGTCGAAGAAGATCGAGCACTACGCGCGGCTCGGCAAGGCCCCGGAGAACAAGGTCACGCCCGAACTGGCTTCGCTCAAGGGCTCCGGGCTGCATCCGCTCATCGCCTGGTTCGACGAGCTGCAAGAGCTGATGATGAGCAAGTACGGCAAGGAAGCCGGGGAAATCCTGGAGAAGGTCATCAAGCTCGGGCGGGCGCTGGGGATCATCATCCTCATCGGTACGCAGATCCCGGACGCGAAGAGCCTGCCGACCGGCATCAGCCGCAACGTCAACTCCCGCTTCTGCCTGTCCGTCGCGGACCAGACGGCGAACGACATGATCCTCGGGACATCGGCCTACAAGCAGGGCTACCGGGCGACCATCTTCAAGCCGGTCGACGAGGCCGGATGGGGCGTGCTGCGCGGCTTCGGTGACACCCAGACCGGCCGCTCGTTCGAGGTCGACACCAACGAAGCCCGGCCGGTCGTGGCCCGCGCGGTCGCGCTGCGCACCGCCGCCGGGAACATCCCCACCTTCCCCGCCGACCGCGATGTACGGCCTGAGCACTCCGTGCTGGACGACCTGGCGCGGGTGTGGCCGGGTGACGAGAAGTCGGTATGGAACGAGACGCTGTGCGCGTCGCTGGCCGAGCTACGACCTGACGTGTACGGCGGGTGGGAAGCCGCTCAGCTCACAACCGCGCTCAAGCCGCACAGCGCGATCAAGGTCGCCGACGTCGGCCGGCGGATCGACGGCAAGCCGGTCACCCGGCGCGGCATCCGTCACGCCGACCTCCTCACCGCAATCGCGGAGCGTAACCGCAAGCGGTCGGCCGACTGACCGTTCCGGGGCTGCTAGCACTAGCACCTCGACCTGCTAGCGCTAGCAGCCTCGCTAGCACCCGATCAAGATCCCGAGCTGCCCGCTAACGGATAGCAGCTCACGGTGCCACGCACCCCAAATCGGCTCTGGAGGCTGCTTTGAACCCCCAACTCGCCGCCGCTACCGCCCTCATCTTCGCTCTGCTTGTTATCACGCTCTGCTACACGTTCGCCTGCTGGGTCTGGCCGTTCAAGACCTGTCCACGTTGCTCCGGCACCGGCAAGAAGCGCTCACCTTCCGGCCGAGCGTTCCGGCTCTGCCGCCGCTGCGACGGCACCGGCCGCCGACTACGCGCCGGGCGATGGATCTACAACCAGCTCTCCCGGCGCCGCCGTGAGGGCACCCGATGACCGTCGATCACCCCGCCACCCTGCCCGTGAAGGGAACCCTCGTGAGCCTGCTCGACCGGATCGCCGACCGCATCCACGCCCAGGGCGACGCCGCCGCCCGCGCCCAAGGTCTGACCGTGACCCGCTTGCCCGGCGGACGACGCAGCGTCAGCCACCCCGACCTCCCTGCGCTGCTGGAGGCTCGCCGCCGCAACGCCCTGGCCCACGGCCTCGACCGCGCCGACCGGGCGTTGATGGACCCTGCCACCCGCGAGGCCCTTGCCATGACCGCACGCGCGGACCGGCCGCCGCTGCGGCTCGCCGCCTGATGGACCATCCCGCCACGCTCGCCCAGGAGCAAACCTTGACCAATCTCCGTCCGATGCTGGCCGCCGCCCTCGCGCTGGCCGCCGAGGGCTACCCCGTGTTCCTGCTCGGCCGCACCAAACGGCCCGTGGCCAACTGCCCGGCCTGTCCCAAGGCGGAAACCGATCCGACCCACGACCCGGATGCCTGTGATTGCCTGACCTGCCACGGCTTCTACGCGGCGACTCGCGACCCGGGCCGCATCAGCGCGATGCATGACGCCATCCCCGGCGGCATGCTCGCGATCCGTACCGGCCGCTGCTGCGACCGGGCCGTGATCGACATCGACCCGCGCAACGGCGGACGCGTCCTGACCGACCTCATGCCGCCGACGCGATGCGTGCGCACTGGCTCCGGCGGTTGGCACCTGTATTACCGCCATCCCGGCGGCACGCTGGCCAAGAACCTCGACAAGCGAGGCCACAACGGGATCGATATCAAGGCCGACGGCGGGTACGTCGTCGCGCCGCCCTCGCTGCATCACGGCACCGGCCGGCGGTACCGCCTGATCGGGGAGCGGGCCGTGGTCGAGATGCCCCCGCCGCTGGTCGAACTCTGCCGGCCCGCCGAGCCGCGCGACGTCCCGACGGCCACCGTCACCCCGCTGACCAGGGGGCGGGGCATCTCCAATCCGGCCGCGCTGCTGCAAGCGAACCTCGACGCGGTAGCCAACGCCACCGAAGGCAGCCGCCGGACGACCCTCTACGGCGCAGCCCGGGGAGTCGCCCGGATGGTCGCCGCCGGAGCGCTCAACGCTGCTGACGCCTATCACTCGCTCTACGACGCGGGAGTCCGCGCCCAGCAATCACACCGCGACATCCATGCCGCTATCACCGGCGGATTCCGCGCGGAATCCATTGCTACAGAAGGGATTGCCGCATGACGCGACCACACCGGATCATTGAAGGAACTGCGATCCTCGACCGGCTACACGACATCCTCATCCGCTACGTCGTCCTTCCCTCGCCCGAGGCAATCGACGCCGTGGTTCTCTGGATCGCCGCGAGCCACGCGCAACCGGCATGGGCACACGCGCCCCGGTTGGTCATCAGGGCGCCGGAAAAGCGGTGCGGGAAGTCCCGATTGCTCGACGTGGTCGAGGGGACGTGCTGCAACCCGCTCATCACGGTCAACGCCTCGACGGCCGCCGTGTACCGGTCGATCGGATCGGATGAACCACCGACGCTGCTGGTCGACGAGGCCGACACCATCTTCGGGGGCAAGCAGGCCGAAGCCAACGAGGAGCTGCGCGGCCTGCTGAACGCCGGTCACCAGCGCAACCGGCCAACGATCAGGTGGGACAACGCTCGCAACCGCGTCGAGAAGATCTCCACCTTCGCCATGGCCGCGCTCGCGGGCATCGGCCAGATGCCGGACACGATCGAAGACCGGGCCGTGGTCATCCGCATGCGGCGCCGCGCCCCTGGGGAGACGGTTGCGCCATACCGGCACCGCCGCGACGGCCCAGCGCTGCGACAGCTGGCAAACGATCTCAATCAGTGGTTGCGCGGCAACCTCGATCGGCTCGAACGGGCCGAGCCGGTCATGCCGTTGGAGGATCGGGCGGCCGATACGTGGGAGCCGCTGATCGCGATCGCTGACCTTGCTGGGGGTGAATGGCCGGAGCGCGGGCGGCACGCGGCCGAGACGCTGAACGCCGAGCGCGACAACAACACCGTTGCGTCCGACCGCGTACGGCTCCTGACCGATTGCCGGGCCGCATTCGGCACCATCGACGCGATCCCGACCGCTGTCCTGCTCGATCGCCTCAAAGCCGATCCGGAAGCACCGTGGGCAGAGCACAGCGGAACGGGACTCACCGCGATGCGGCTCGGAGCGCTGCTGCGCGAGTACGACATCCGGCCCGACACCATCCGGTTCGCTCAGCCGGTCGGACAGGCCAAGGGCTATCGCAAAGCCGCCTTCATCGACGCGTGGCAGCGCTATTGCCCCGATCATGAGGCCGAGCCGTCCCAGCCGTCCCAGCCGTACCAGGCGTACCAGGCGTACCCGCCCAGCTCAGACACGGTACGGCCGGACAACGTGGTACGCCTCAAGCCGTACCAAGACGCTCTCGACGAGATGCCCCCGCCGCCCGGCGACAGCGCGACCGGTACGGCTTGAGCCGTACCGCGGTGACCAGCCGTACCGGCCCTGAGCTGGGTCGGTACGGCTGGTACGGCTGGTACGGCTTACCTCCCCGGGCGTGTTCCGCCGACCCCTCAGCGACAACCATCGGGAGACCTCTCCGTGGCTGACGACATTCCGGTGTTCTATCTGGCTGAAGAAGTAGCCGAGATTCTGAAATGCTCCAAATGGTGGGTATTGGAGGAAGCGCGACGTTCCCGATTGCCGTATTGCAAAGTCGCGGGCAGCTACCGATTCACGGCTGATCACCTCTGGGAGATCGCTCGAATTCTGGAGCACGCGGCAACCGCAGCGCCGACCCCTCCCATGAATCTTGCTGAGCGGCAACGACGTTCCCCACGTCGAATGCCCCGAACGCAAAGCATCTCGACGGAAGCCGGATCGCTAACAGCACGCATTCCGGCCCGCGCTCGCCGAGCCGCCGAAGCGGCCTAATTATCCCTGGCGCGCGCTTGCCCCGAAGCGCGCGCCAGGGCATCAGCACAGCAAAGGATCACGTGACATGGGATTCGCGGAGAACGCGGGAAGCTATTGGCGTGGGCGCTACTGGACGTCTGAAGGCAGAAAGGAGACGGTCCGCGATAAAGTAAGCGGGAAGCCGACCCACTTCGACACAAAGCGCGACGCCAAACGCGCGGCCGACCTCGCCGAGGCAGCCGCAGCAGCAGAGGCGCCCAGGGCACGCGTCGAGATCGATTATCAGATGACGTTCGGAACCTACGTCCGATCCTGGTACGCGCGACAGGACCTTGCAGCATCGACGATGCAGAACTACCGCCGCCACATTGAAAACCATCTACTCCCGGCTTTCGAGGCATTGACCTTCCGCGCAATTGTGAGTGAAGATGTGATTTCGTGGGAGAAGAAGGAACGGGCAGCAGGATACGCCGAGGCAAGTATCAAGACCTGGCATGGAACCTTTCATCTTATCTGCGCCGACGCCCAAGCCGAAGGAGTCATCCTGGCCAACCCGGCGGAGAAACGGCGCGGAAGAGGACGCCGGGCCGGGAAGGGACGAAATCGCGGTCCCGAGAAGGTCATCACTGGACCTTTGAACCTCCTTCTGATCGCGGAACGGGCCAGCCTTCTTTCCGGCAGGGATGACGAGTTCGTTGCGATCGTCACCAAAGGAACGACCGGGCTCCGCTGGGGTGAACTTGTCGGTCTGGAAACCGAATATGTGCGACCCGGTGGGATTCGCGTCGAGTGGCAGCTGTACGAACTGGACACGGGTGAATTCGTGCGGTGCCCACCGAAGGATGACTCCTACCGGACAGCCGACGCTCCCGAATTCCTTGACGTCATGATTCGAGAGCACATCGAGCGCTCCCGCCCGAAGCCGTGCTCCTGCCACGGCCGGACGTACGTCTTCACTGGGCATCGCCCCGCCAACAAGGCCGCGCAGACTCCCGGTGCGAAGTTGGTCGACGTGGCCAGGCTCGCTGGGGTATCGACGGGAACGATCTCCAACGTGCTGAATCGGCCGGACACGGTGCCAGACGCGACCCGCGAGAAGGTGGCTGTGGCCATCGCCAAACTGGGCTACTCCCGCGTCGGCTCCGCGACGGCCGAGCGCGCCCCGCATTGGCGACGTACGGGCTTCGCAACCTGGCTGTTCAAACCCGCAGTCACCGGCTGGTATCCGGCCACCGCTCCGCACCAGCCGCGCCCCGTTCCGGTCATCGGCGAGCCGTGGCCCGGTATCCCCGCGCGGGGCCGGGGCGCCGCCGGCCGAGCCGATGCGTGCTGGACGCCGCTCGCGCCCGGACTGACTCCGCACGGGCTTCGCCACTCCCACAAGACCGCCATGGACGAGCTGGGAACGCCCCAGAAGCTCAAGGACGACCGGATGGGGCACGCGGATGGATCGGTCGGTTCGCGCTACTCGCACATCACGGCTTCGATGCGCCGCACGCTCTGCGACGGCCTCACGGAACGATGGAACGCAGCCCTGCATGCCCGACAGGCGCTCGCCCCGGGCTCGCCGGTTGGTGTGCTCGACCGGCTGCTAAGAGCGATCTGAGAACCGCCCAAGCACGCCCTGCCCCAAAATCTGCCCCAAGACAGCCGCCCCAAAGCAATAAGGCCCGATGCCCCAAACGGGGCACCGGGCCTGACCTGCATCTTCAGTGGTCGGGGTGGCCGGATTTGAACCGACGGCCTCTTCGTCCCGAACGAAGCGCGCTACCAAGCTGCGCCACACCCCGAGCTGCCAGGAAATACTATCCGACGCCACCGCCGACGCGAAACCGGTATCCCCTGAACAGTGAATCCGCAGGTCAGCGCGGTATTAGGGTGAGGATTGAGGCTTCCGGGCGGCAGCTGAAGCGGATGGGCGCGGTGGGGTGGGTGCCCAGGCCGGCTGAGACGTGCAGCCAGGAATCGGAGCCGGGCCAGCGGTGCAGGCCCTTGGCCATCGAGTTCGGCAGGTCGCAGTTGGTGGTCAGGGCGCCGTAGAGCGGGACGCGGACCTGGCCGCCGTGGGTGTGGCCGGCCAGCAGGAGGTCGAAGCCGTCGGCGGACATCGCGTTCAGGACGCGAGCAGCGGGGGTGTGGGTGACGCCCAGGTGGATGTCGGCATCGCCGGTGACGGGGCCGGCCACGGCAGCGTAGTCGTCGCGGTTGATGTGCGGGTCGTCGACGCCGATCAGTTCGACCGAGCGGCCGCCGGCCTTCAGCACCGTGCGGGCGTTGTTCAGGTCGGCCCAGCCCGCGTCCACCAGGGCAGTTCGCAGGTCCTCGGCGGGCAGATCCGCGTCGCCCTGCACGTACTCCCGTTCGGGCAGCAGGTACTGCAGCGGGTTCTTCCAGCGCGGGCCGCGGTAGTCGTTCGAACCGAAGACGAACGCGCCGGGCACCGTCAGCAGCGGGTCGAGAGCACGCAGCACGCCGGGCAGCGACTCGGCGTCGGCCATGTTGTCGCCGGTCACCACGACCAGGTCGGGGTCGAGGCCGCCGAGCGCGGCCACCCAGGCCTGCTTGCGGCGCTGGTCGGGCATCATGTGCAGGTCGGAGAGGTGCAGGATGCGGAGTGGTTCGGCATCGGGCTCCAGCACCGGCACGTCGAAGCGCCGGAGGGTGAACAGGTTGCGCTCGATCAGCGAGGCGTAGGCGAACGTGGCGGCCCCGGCGGCGACCACCGCGGAGCCGAGGGCGAAAAGGGAACGCTTGCGCATGGGAAGCAAGGGTAGTTTCTCGGTTCATGGGAACGTTGAAAGACCGCCTGAACGATGACCTGCACGCGGCGATGAAGGGCCGCGACGAGCTCACCACGTCGACGCTGCGGATGGCGCTGGCCGCCGTGCGTAACGCCGAAGTGGCCGGCTCCGAGTCGCGGGCCCTCTCCGACGACGAGGTTCTTGCTGTCTTGGGCAAGGAGTCGAAGAAGCGTCGCGAGGCGGCCACCGCGTTCGCTGACGCGGGCCGGGCCGAGCAGGCCGCCAAAGAGCGTTCCGAGGGTGACGTCATCGAGCGTTACCTGCCCAAACAGCTCACCGACGAGGAAATCGCCGAGTTGGTGGCAGGCGCTCTGGCGGCCGGCGGTTTCACCGGCAAGGGCCAGATGGGCCCGGCCATGAAGGCCGCACAGGCTGCGGTGGCGGGCCGGGCCGAGGGTGGGCGCGTCGCCGCCGCCGTACGCAAGCAGCTGAATTAAGACCAACCGAGGAGGTACGCGACGTCGGGCCGGACAACCGCACCGTCGCGAACAGGGCGCTGGGGACCGGCCACTGCGGCCAGAGGCCGTTCCCCGCTTCCGGCCCGGACGCTAGATCGCGAGCTGGGGCCGTACCGGAACGGCGGTGACCGCCGGCCCGACGCTGCGGCCCGGAAGCTGCTGCTGCGGCACGGCATAGGGCCCGAGCATCGACTCGACTGCCGGGGCGACAGCCGGCCGGTCGTTCAGCTGGATGAGGCGCGCGGCGCGGGCCAGAGAGCCGGTCTCGCCGTCGCGGAAACCCTCGCGATACCCCTTCTCGTAACGCTCCCCCCGGCCGAGGGCCCGACCGAGGGCGAAGCACGAGGAGCCGGCGAGGGCAAGGAGGAAGAGCAACGCGAAGGGTGTCACCGTTATTTTCCTTCCGGGGTAAATGTCGTAATTAGCGGAAAAGTACCCCTAGAGCATGGCTCATGCGGTAGAGCGCCGATCAAGTACGCCAACGGGTGACCCGTCTTGCGATCCGGCCAAACGAGCTGAAACATCGTCCGGATCGACCGGCCGGCACAGGTGATCTCCCTGACCGAAGCCGCAGCCGAGTTTGTGCAGCGCGGCCAGCTGCGCGGCGTTCTCGATTCCCTCGGCAGGGCCGCCTCAGGCCAGAGCGAGAGTGACGAGGGTCAGATGGTGGATGCCGAGCGCGCCCCGCACCCGCGCGATCTCGCCCAGCGTGTAGAGGCCCGCGAACGGGGCGTCGCTCAACGCCGTACGCATCGCCTGGATCTCTTGATCGAGACCGCCTTCGATGAGCCCGGCACGCCGGCCGCCGCAGTCGAAGGCGAGCACGCCGAGCGGGGGCAGTCCTTCCAGCCGCGCGATCGCCTCGGTGCAGGACCAGGCCGCGGCGTCGAGCATCGCCTGCCGATCACCCTCCATGAGCCAGACCAGCGCGCCCTGCGGGACGTCGGCGGTGCCCCAGATCGAGCGTGCCTCGTCGTCGCCGGCGTGGATCACCCGGATGTCCTCGCCGTTGCGCCGGGAAAGCCCGAGCGGCTGCAGCTGGCGGCCGCGGTCGAAGAACTCGGCGGCCGAGCCGTCGAAGTCGTTGCGGCGCAGCAACACGTCGAGTGCCGGCTCGCCGTCCAGCTCGTAGATGTGCGGGCCGCTGCTCTTGGTGACCACCATCGGCGGTTCAATGCGGCGCCAGCCGTGCGCGACACCGATGCCGATCGGCCCGTCCGACCCGAGCCCGAGCCCGACGACCGAACCGGTGAGCACCTCGTCGCCGCAGAACTGATAGGTCTTGGCGAACCGGCGATCGTCCGCCGCGAAACCGCCGACCAGCGGGACGCCCGCGCCGAGCGCCGAGTACGCCCCGCGGACGATCTCGTGCGGCCGT
Source organism: Actinoplanes sp. (assembly GCA_035687165.1). Taxonomy (GTDB): domain Bacteria; phylum Actinomycetota; class Actinomycetes; order Mycobacteriales; family Micromonosporaceae; genus Actinoplanes. The sequence goes on from DASRYP010000149.1 coordinate 9,486, forward strand.
CCCGACAGGCCATCGCCGAACAGGATCAGCACCTGCTGCTCGTCGTTCAGGCCGTCCATGGCATGGGCGGCTGCAGTCCCCGCGGCCCGGGGATCGGCGCGGCTGATGGGGGCGGCCCGGCACTGCACCGTGAAGCCGTCACCGCCGAGCGCCGCGACCGCGATCCCACCGTCGCTCACACCGGCACTACCCAGCTCACCCATGCTGGTCGCGCCGACGATCTCCGCGTCCGGTCCGGCCTCGATGCGGACGCCCGCGATCAGCGCCGGAAGGTCGTGGGCGACCGACGCGAAGACGAAGACCGCCTTGGCCTCGCCCAGGCCGATCGCCTCCGCCGCGGCCTCGGTCCCCGCCTTGCGGGAATCGGAGGCACTACTCTGGCCCACGCCGAACCACCGGTGCGGGTTGCTCTGCATGATCCTCTGATCGGCACGGTATGTCGGTTGCTGAGTGCTTGCGTGTGGGGTGCCGTCCGGTGTCCGGGAGCAGCCTGACAGGCTTGCTCCTTGTGACTGACTCTGACCTTGCGCGGCAGGTCCGCGCCGTGAGCCGGCTGACTGGCGAGTTCACCCTGCGCTCGGGCCGCATCGCGAACGAGTACTTCGACAAGTACCAGTTCGAGGCCGACCCGAAGCTGCTCGACCAGCTCGCCGAGGAGATGGCCGTCCTCATCCCGGAGGGCACCGAGGTGCTGGCCGGCCTCGAGATGGGTGGCATCGCGGTGGTGACCGCGGTGGCCCGGCACGCCAACCTGCCCACGGCTTTCATCCGTAAGCAGGCCAAGCAGTACGGCACCGCGCGCCTGGCCGAGGGCGCCGAGGTGGCCGGCCGCCGCGTGCTGGTGGTCGAGGACGTGGTGACCTCGGGCGGCCAGGTGGTCCTCTCGACGAACGACCTTCGCAAGCTCGGCGCGCACGTGGACCACGCGCTCTGCGTGATCGACCGCCAGGAGGGCGGCGCTCAGGCCCTCGCGGCCGAGGGGATCACGCTGCGAGCCCTTCTGAACCGAGCCGACCTCGACGCCGTCGCCTGACCTCGCTTGACCCGGCCGCCCCCACCGGTCCGGCCGGGTTCAGCTGATCTCGCCGGCCGGCCCATCCGCCGAATCGTCATGCCAGTTCTCCTCGGTGTCGTGGGACCACGGTGGTCGCCCGCACCCCTAGGACGAATCTGCCGCGCCGTTCTCGACTTCCTCCCCGCGAAGCGCGTTCAGGAGTGGCGGTTGAGGGCTGCCCGGAACCGTTGCGGATCGGCCGGGATCATCACTGCCACGGTTCGGTTCGGGGCGCCGTGCACGCTGAGGAACTCGTTGGTGAAGTCCATCGGGCCGTCCAACTCGGGGTGCCGCAGCGTCTTGCGGTGATGCTGCCAGGTGGAGACCGTCTGGTCGGCCCAGAGCCGTCGGAACAACTCGCTGTGCTCGGTCAACTCGGCGACGAGCTCAGCCAGCCGGGGATTGCGCGGATCGTGCCCGGCGTCCAGCCGCACCATGCCGACCATCTCCCCGGCGGCGCCCTCCCAGGCGTCGCCGTAAAGCGCGCGGGCGCGCGGATCGAGCAGCATCCAGCGCAGGCCGTTGCGTTCGGCCTCGGGCCGGGCCGCGAAGTCGTCGAAAAGAAAGGCCGCCGCCGGGTTGACCTGTACGACGTCGACGAACGGCCCGACCACCATTGCCGGGGTGTCGCCCAGCACGCTCAGCAGCCCACCGATCCGGTCGTCGGCCGGCTCGGCCGATGCGGCCGACACCGCCTCGTCGGGAACGCCGGCCAGCGTGAACAGGTGTCGCCGCTCGTCCTCGGTCAGAAACAGCGCACGGGCGACGCTGCGTAGGACAGCCGGTGAGGCGGTGTGCTGCCGGCCCTGCTCGAGGCGCGCGTAGTAGTCCACACTGAGGTCGGCGAGCCGCGCGACCTCCTCGCGGCGCAGACCACTTACCCGGCGACGGCGGCCCACCGGCAGCCCGGCGCGGGACGGGTTGACCCGGCCGCGCCGATCCCGCAGGAAGGCGCCGAGAGCATCGTTGCGAGGCACCGCCCGACAATACGCATCGCGAGGGTCGCACTCGGACACCTAGGCAAAGCTGTGCCTGGAAGCACGTCGCGTCCCCTGATTACCTGGGTGCATGGACAAACGTGCTATCGGCCGTACCGGCCTCACCTCCTCCGCCCTCGGCCTCGGCTGCATGAGCCTCACCCAGGCGTACGGACCGGCCGACGAGCGGGAGTCGGCCGACGTCCTCCGCGCGGCGGCCGACCTCGGCGTCACCCTGTTCGACACCGCGGACGTCTACGGACCGTTCACCGGCGAACGCCTCGTCGGGGCCGCACTGGCCGACCGGCGCGACGAGATCGTCCTCGTCACCAAGTTCGGCGGCGCGGAACTCGCCGATGATGGCACCGTGCTCGGCGGAGCCTGCGGACGGCCGGACTACGTGCGGCACAGCGTCGACCGTTCCCTGCGGCACCTCGGCACCGACCGCATCGACCTGTTCCTGCAGCACCGGGTGGACCCGCGGGTGCCCGTGGAGGAGACATTCGGTGCCCTCGGTGAGCTGGTCGCAGCCGGCAAAATCCGGCACGTCGGGATCAGCGAGGCCCGGCCCGGCACCATCCGGCGGGCCCACGCGGTGACGCCGCTGACCGCCGTGGAGAGCGAGTATTCGCTGTTCAGCCGGGACGTGGAGGACGACGGGGTGCTGACCACCACGCGGGAGCTGGGGATCGGCTTCCTCGCGTACGCCCCGCTGGGCCGCGGTCTGCTGGCGGGTTCCGTCCGCTCGGTCGAGCAGGTCGACGGCACCCTGCGGGCCGGATACCCGCGCTTCCAGTCGCAGAACCTGGCGAACAACGTCGCTCTGCGGGACGGCCTGACGCCAATCGCTCAGCCACTCGGCCTGACCGTGGGCCAACTGGCTCTGGCCTGGCTGCTGACCACCGCGCCCGACGTTGTGGCGGTTCCCGGGACCCGTCGCATCGCGCACCTCACCGAGAATGTGGCGGCCGCCGAGACGACTCTGGACGCGGCGACCGTCGCGGCGATCGAGGCAGCCGTGCCGGTCAGCGGGATCCTGGGCGACCGCCGGTCGCCCGACGACCGAGACATCGAGAGCTGAGCCGGCTACTCCGCGAACCGGTCGGTGACCAGGCGGCGGGTGAAGTCGGTGGGCCTGGCCCGGTCGGCCGCGGTGATCACGACCGCGACCACGCCGGTCACTTCGCCAGCTCGGCGGCGATCAGCTCGGCGATCTGCAGGGTATTGAGGGCGGCGCCCTTACGCCGGTTGTCGCCGGTGACGAAGAGGTCGAGCGCGCGTGGGTCGTCCATCGCGCGGCGGATGCGGCCCACCCAGGACGGGTCGGTGCCGACCGCGTCGATCGGCATCGGGAACTCGCCGGACTCGGGGTCGTCGACCAGGATCACGCCGGGCGCGTTACGCAGGGCCTGGCGGGCGCCCTCGGCGTCGACCTCGGAGCCGAAGACCGCGTGCACGGCGATCGAGTGGGCGGTCACGACCGGGACCCGCACGCAGGTGGCCGAGACCTTGAGGGCGGCGATGCCGAGGATCTTGCGGGACTCGTTGCGCAGCTTGAGCTCCTCGGAGGACCAGCCGAGCGGTTCGAGCGCGCCCGACCAGGGCACCACGTTGAGCGCGAGCGGCGCCGGGAACGGGCCGATGTCGTCGCCGACCGCCTGGCGCACGTTGCCCGGGCGGGAGCCCAGCAGCCGGTCGCCGGCCACCTTGCTGAGCTGGTCGTGCAGGGTGTCGACGCCGAACTGGCCAGCGCCGGAAGCGGCCTGATAGGACGCCAGCACGAGCTCACGCAGGCCGTACTCGCGGTGCAGCGGCGCGATCGCCATGATCATCGCCAGCACCGTGCAGTTGGCGTTCGAGACGATGTTGCGCGGGCGGTGGGCAAGTGCCGAAGGGTTGACCTCGGGCACCACCAGCGGCACATCGGAGTCCATCCGGAACGCGGCCGAGTTGTCGACCACGGTGACGCCGCGGGCCGCGATCACCGGCGCCCACTCCAGCGACACCTCGTCGGGCACGTCGAACATCGCGACGTCGACCCCGTCGAACGCCTCGGGGGTCAGCTCGACCACGGTGAGCTGTTCACCGCGGCAGCTCAGCTTCTTACCGACCGACCGCGACGAGGCGATCAGCCGAATTTCACCCCAGACGTTGCGCCGGGACGACAGCAGTTCGAGCATGACCGTTCCGACGGATCCGGTCGCCCCGACTACGGCGAGCGTGGGCTGCGCCATGATCCGGGTTACCGGCCGGTGCCCGCGTAGACCACCGCCTGCTCGCTGCCGCCCAACTCGAACTGGTCGTGCACGGCGCGGACCCCGGTGTCCAGGTCACTGTCACGGCAGACCACGGAGACCCGGATCTCGGATGTGGAGATCATCTCGATGTTGACGCCGGCCTCGCCGATGCAGGCGAAGAACGACGCGGCGACACCCGGGTGCGACCGCATGCCCGCGCCGACCAGGGAGACCTTGCCGACGTGGTCGTCGAAGAGCAGGCTCTTGAACTTGATCTGCTCCTTGATCTTGTCGAGCGCGGCCATCGCGGTGGGGCCGTCCGCCTTCGGGAGGGTGAAGGAGATGTCGGTGCGCCCGGTGCCCTCGGTCGACACGTTCTGCACGATCATGTCGATGTTGATCTCGGCCTGGGCGACCGTGTCGAAGATGCGACCGGCGGAACCGGGCTCGTCGGGCACGCCCACGATCGTGATCTTGGCTTCGCTCCGGTCGTGCGCGACTCCGGTGATGAGCGCTTGTTCCACGGCAGGATCCTCCATAGAGCCGGTGACCAGGGTGCCGGGCTTGTTCGAGTAGGACGAGCGTACGTGGATCGGCACCTTGAAGCGGCGTGCGTACTCCACGCATCGCAACATCAGCACCTTCGCCCCACCCGCGGCCAGCTCGAGCATCTCCTCGTAGGTGATCTGCTTGATGTGCCGGGCGTCGGGGACGATCCGCGGGTCGGCGGTGAAGACGCCGTCCACATCGGTGTAGATCTCGCAGACATCGGCGTGCAGAGCGGCCGCGAGGGCCACGGCCGTCGTGTCGGAGCCGCCGCGGCCGAGCGTCGTGATGTCCTTCGTGTCCTGCGAGACGCCCTGGAAGCCGGCGACGATGGCGATCGCGCCCTCGTCGAGCGCGCTGCGCAGCCGGCCCGGCGTGACGTCGATGATGCGCGCCTTGCCGTGGGTCGAGGTGGTCAGCACACCGGCCTGCGAACCCGTGTAGGAGCGAGCCTCGTAGCCGAGGTTGTGGATCGCCATCGCGAGCAGCGCCATCGAGATGCGCTCGCCCGAGGTGAGCAGCATGTCGAGCTCACGGCCGGGCGGCAGCGGGCTGACCTGGTTTGCCAGGTCCATGAGCTCGTCGGTGGTGTCGCCCATCGCGGAGACCACGACCACCACGTCGTCGCCGCCCTTGCGGGCTGCGACGATCCGCTCGGCGACGCGCTTGATGCGCTCGGCGGTCGCGACCGACGAGCCACCGTACTTCTGCACCACCAGTGCCACGGCGAAACCCAATCCTTCGGCTGTGCGTACCGGCCAGGCCGGTCGAAAACCAATCCTTCGGTTGTGCCTGCCGGCCAGGCCGGTCAGGACAATCGCCACCACAGTAGCCGCGCCCCTACCCGGCTCCGACAGACGATCCCAGATTCCGGCCGCCGGGGAAACGGACACGCGCGACACGCCGAAGCGCGATCGGGGCCGCCGCCGGGGCGTTACGGCCGATGGAGGCGAGAATGTCTCGGTGCGCCCAAGCTCGATGCCCCGACGACGACTGGCCGCCTTCCGTCCGATTGTGGCGGCCTGCGCCGC
>DASRYP010000150.1:0-2023 GCA_035687165.1 Actinoplanes sp.
GACGTCGCCGCGGAGCTCGCCACGTTAACCGCGGTACTGGACGAGGTCGTCGCGACCAGCCTCCTCGTCGTGGGCGGGGCATCGCCGATGGGCGACGGCCGGGTTTGACAGCGACCGAAGACGCTGGTCAGGAGACGTGACACGGTACTCGGCACCCACAAGCACCAGGATCTCGACGTCCTTCGTCGCTTTGTTGGCCGCCGCTGACGGTGACGACGACGGCGCCATTCACGGTGACGACGTGAATCGGGCGTTTCGGGCGGCGTTCGTCGGCGTGGTGGCGCGGTAGTAGTCACGGTGCCGGGTGGTGGTCGGCGACGTGCCGGGGCGTCGTCGTCATGGTGGCGCCGGGTTGCGGACGTGCGAGGACGCGGCCTGACCCGATTTCAGTCGCCGGGCAGGGGCAGCAGCCGCCAGCGGGTGACCGCGGCGACCAGGTCCCAGATCGGCACGTGCGGGGCCAGCCGTGCGCGGTGGGCGAGCGCGGCCGCCGCGACTGCGTTGAGCGCGTCGCCCAGCCGGGAGCCGGTCGGGGCGAGGGTGGAGATGATGTCACGGTCGAGCTGGGCGAGCCGGTCGATGGCCGCGGCGCGCAGCCACTCGGCGTGCTCACCGCGCACCGCGCGCAGCCAGCGGCGGACCGTGATCGCGGGGCGGGCGAGGTCAGCAGCGATCCGCCGGTGCCCGCCGCCGCGGGCGCTGGCCAGCAGCGCGGTGCCGATCACCGCGGTCGTATCGGCGCGGCGGGGCAGCACCGTGCCCGGCAGCAGCACGTGAGTGGCCCGGCAGGCCGAGCAGCGGGCCCGCCGCGGACGCAGTGCCACCGTCGTGGTCAGGTCGCGGACCCGGCGTGCTCGGGCGTGGCCCCACGGGCGCAGCGCGCCACCGCAGCCGGGGCAGGCGATGGCGCCCGCGGCCAGGTCGGTCTCGACCCGGTCGGGCACGGCGACGCCGATCACGACACGACGGGCAGCAGGCGGGGCGCACGGTGCACGAGCGTGGTCTACCAGCCTCCGCAACGTCAGGGGTCAACTGGTGTTGCCCGACGACCAGCCCGCCCGAACCGACGATGCTCGCAGGCCCCGGGTCTCGACACCGCCACCGTGACGACGCGCCCGAGTCGGATCGGGGAGGCGGACGCGGTGCTCGTCACGGTGGCGGCGCCGACGAAGCCCAACCGGCGACCGGCACGTCGTCACCGTCGATGGCGCCACACCCGTTCCGTGGTCGTCACCCTGGATGGCGCCTAACAGCCGATGCGCCACGGGCAGCCGCGCCAGCGGCGTAGCGCTTTGAAGGTGGTTTTGAGCAGGGAGTTGGCGCGTTCTCCTAGACAGCGCAGGGCGCCGTGAACGGCGTTGTAGGCCTGCTGGTCGACCGTCAGCTCGCCGTCGGCGGGTTTCTTGATCGGGATGCGGAGCAGGTCGGCCTCGCCTTCATAGCCCAGGTCGGCCAGCCCGAGGTGGCCGTCGTCGACCCAGTCGGCGAGCTCGATGAGCAGGTCGGGGTCGGCGCGGGCGGCGGTCGTGTCGTGCTCGCGGCCGGGGCGCACGTCGGAGGTCCACAACGGCCAACCGTCCGGCGCGGCGACTTCCTGGATGTTCCCGCCGTGGTGGCGGTGCTTGCCGCTCCACCACAGGTCCACTCCGCGGGTGGGGCCGGGGGTGGAGATCCGATCGGTCGGGATCAGGGTGCCGTCGAGAATCACGTGGGTGTGCCCGGCGGCCTTGGCAGCCAACAGCGCTCCGCGCAGTGAGGGCTTGCGCGCAGCGAGCACCGTGATGGCTTCATCGCGGTAGTCATAGGCGGTCGAGACGCCGATGCCGTTGTCCCGGGCCAGCTGCGAGATCCGGGTGTCGTCGAACAACCAGCGCAGTGCGAGCACCGCCTGCTTGTAGGTGCTCAACGCGCGGGTGTCCTCACGGGTGCCTCGGCGGATCCGCTCGGCGTGCAGCAGACCTGACAGGAACAGCACGCTGTCCTCGGACACGTCGAGGACAGCGGTGTATGTGACACTCACGGC
>DASRYP010000151.1:0-3492 GCA_035687165.1 Actinoplanes sp.
GTTGCGGCGGAACAGGGTGAACCCGGCGGCGGCCACCCCGGTCATGCCCGCGGCTCCGGCCAGCCCGCCCGCGATCGCAAGACCCTCGTGCACGGCGCATCACCCCGATTTGTACCTAATATGTGGTCTCACTCTGCCACAAGAGCTATCCGAGCTCGGGTAACGTCGCGCAGAATTCCCACCCGGCACCCTCCGCCGAGGCCTGACGAAGCTGCTAGTCAGCGACCCTCTGCAGGTATTGGCGGAAGCGCGTGGCGAACGGCTCGCTGCCGTCACCGAGCGCCACGAGCAGCTTGTCGGACGCCGCGCGCGCCTCTCGGACGAGGTCGTCGGGGTAACCGAACTGGGTGCGGTGCTCGTCGAACTCGTCCTCGTCACGCAGCTCGACCAGCCTCGTCGAGCGGCGGCGCACCACGTCCAGGTCAAGGTCGATGATGTGTACGGTGTCGCCCTCCCACCGGGCGGGAGTGGTGATGTCGCAGTAGACCTCACTGGTGCGCGGCGGCGGGTTGAACATGCCCGTCCACCACGCGTGATGGGGGATGAGCAGCACGAACGGGATCTGCTCGACGGACTGGCGGCCGTGATAGACCGACGCCGTGCCGCGGGTGACGCCCACCCAGATGCCGAGGTCGTCCTCGTCGAGCCGGCGGGCGGGATAGTCCCGGTGGGCCGACCCGTCGTACTTCGTGTAGACGACCCGGACGGTGTCACTCGACATGCGAGAACCCTAACGGTGGTCGGCTTCTGTCGGTGGTGGCGGGTACCGTCCTTCCGTGCCCGCAGCAACGAAGAAGCCCGCAGCAACGAAGAAGAAGGCCACCGCGGAACAACTCCTTCAGGCGGCCGTCGGTGCCGTCCCCGGAGGGTCCTCCCGCCCAGGTCAAGAGGCGATGGTGGCGGCCATCGACAAGGCCGTCCGCGACCGTGAGCATCTGCTCGTCCAGGCGGGCACCGGCACCGGCAAGAGCCTGGCCTACCTGACCCCGTCGCTGCTGGTCGACGGCCCTGTGGTGGTCTCCACGGCCACCCTCGCGCTGCAGAACCAGCTGGTCGAGCACGACCTCCCGCGCCTCGCCGCCGCGGTCGAGCCGGTGCTCGGGCGCAAGCCGACCTTCGCCGTGCTCAAGGGCCGCCACCACTACCTCTGCGTAGCCAAGATGGAACACGCCGACGAGGAGGCGCCGACCGACACGCTCTTCGACGACGCGCCGCCGAAACAGACCCAGTGGCTGGGCGAGGCGGGCCGGCTCGGCAAGCAGATCCAGCGGTTGCGGGCGTGGGCCGACAAGACCACCACCGGCGACCGCGACGAACTCGACCCCGGCGTCGACGACACCGCTTGGCGCCAGGTCTCGATGCCGGCCCGCGACTGCGTCGGCGCCCAGCGCTGCCCCTACGGCGCCGAGTGCTTCGCCGAGGCGTCGCGGGCCCGTGCGCGTGAGGCCGACATCGTGGTCACCAACCACAGCCTGCTCGCCGTCGACATGATCGCCGAACGGCACATCGTGCCCCCGCACAAGCTGCTCGTCATCGACGAGGCCCACGAGCTGGCCGACCGGGTCTCCTCGGCCAGCCAGGCCGAGCTGACCCCCGACGCGATCGAGCGTTCCGCCCGCCGCTCCAAGACCTTGCTCCCGCCGGCGGTCACCGAGTCGCTGGCCGAGGCGGCCGACGCGCTCACCGTCGGCCTGGCCGAGACGCCGGCCGGGCGCATCACCGCCGGCCTGCCCGACCTGCTGCGCCAGGCGGTCGTGCTGCTCGAGTCGGCGACCCGGGCCGGGCTCACGGCGATCGGCGACGTCAAGGCCGACGACCCCGACCCGGTGCGCAAGCAGCAAGCCAAGGCGGCCCTCGACGACCTCAGCGACACCGCCCAGCGGCTGATCGAGGAATCCGACTTCGACGTCGCCTGGGTCGAGAAATCCGACCTGGGCAGCGGCCGCCGCGCGCTGGTGGTGGCCCCGCTCTCGGTCGCCGGCACGCTGGCCCAGGGCCTTTACGCCGATCGGACGGTGGTGGCGACCTCGGCGACGCTGACGCTCGGCGGCCGGTTCGACACGGTGGCCCGCTCGCTGGGTCTGCCCGCGGCGACTCCGGCGGTGCCGGCCGCACGGAAGGCGGACGCGTCGGCGCCGCCGGTCTCCGGCGAAGGCTGGACGTCGCTCGACGTCGGCTCCCCCTTCGACTACCCGCGTCAGGGCATCCTCTACGTCGCCGCCCACCTGCCCCGGCCGCAGATGTCCGGCCTGCCCGACGCCGCCGGCGAGGAACTGGTCAAGCTGGTCAGCGCGCTGGGCGGCCGCACGCTGGGCCTCTTCTCGTCGCGCAAGGCCGCCACCCAGGCCGCCGAACTGCTGCGGGCCCGCACCGACCTGCCGATCCTGCTGCAGGGCGAGGAATCGTTGCCGCTGCTGGTCCGCAAGTTTCGCGACGACAAGGCGAGCTGCCTCTTCGGGGTGATGTCGCTCTGGCAGGGCGTCGACGTCCCCGGCGACTCGTGCCAGCTCGTGGTGATCGACAGGCTCCCGTTCCCGCGCCCCGACGAGCCCCTCGCGGCGGCCCGGGCCGCGGCCGTCGACGCCACCGGCGGCTCCGGGTTCGCCTCGGTGAGCGTGCCGATCGCGGCGGTGCGCCTGGCGCAGGGCGTCGGCCGGCTGATCCGCTCCACCGGCGACAAGGGCGTGGTCGCGGTCCTCGACTCCCGCCTCGAGACGGCCCGCGGCTACGGCGCCTTCCTCCGTCAATCGCTGCCGCCCTTTTGGTACACGACACGTCCCGAGGTCGCGTTCGGCGCCCTGCAGCGTCTCGCCGGCACCGAAAAGTGAGCGCCGTGCGCAAAATCGACCGCTTCCTGGCGTCCCCCGAATACGCGGCGCTGCTCCGCTGAGCCTGCCCTGAACACGCCCCGGCGGGTCGGGGCATGTCACCATGACTGCCGTGACCGCGCCGACTTCCCCGCCGCCGGTGAAGCGGCGATGGTGGCTCCTCGGCGTCGTGGCGGCCTGGATCGTCGTCGTCGCCGTGCTCGCCGTCTGGTCGGTGGCCCACGAACGGGCGACCGTGCCCGAGCAGCGCGACATCGGCCTGGCCGTGACCGATCTGCAGCGAGCGGCCGGGGTCGTCTACGCCGCGGCGAACGGTGCGGGCCGGGCCGTGGTCCTCGGCGAGCTGAAGGTTGAGCGGGACTGCCGGGTGACGCCGGTCCGCTCGGGGCTGGTCGCGACTCGTACGGTCTCGGTCTATGTCTCGGACGGTGGGGCCGTGGCGGCGGTCCAGGAGATCGCCGCGCGTCTGCCGGACAGCTACCAGGCCGACGCCGGCGAGAGCCGGGGCGGCACGCGGATCTCGCTGGAGGCGGACGCCGGGAACTTCATCGCCATCGACCTGAACGGCGAGTCGTCGGCCACCGCGCTCTCGCTGGAGCTGTCGACGGGCTGCCGGCCACTCGACCGGGACGGTACGCCGAGCCGCGCCGACCCGTCCGACCCT
>DASRYP010000152.1:0-4315 GCA_035687165.1 Actinoplanes sp.
GGCCGACGGCTTGACAGATCCGGCGGATGGAGCGGCGATCCGTCCATCCCCGGCACCCATTCCAAGATCAAAAAGGAGGTCACCGATGCCGACCCATCAGCGACACGCATCGACCCGAGGAGCCTTATGCCACCACACCCACCGGCCGACGACGGCCATCCCGCACGCGACCGGCACGACCGCCGCACCGATCCGGCCGCCACCGGCAGCAACCACACCGGCCCGCGCCGGACCACCCGGCCCCGCCGCAGCACCCGCCCGACCGGACCGCCTTTCGGGCCACCCAAGACCGTCCCGATGACCCCGCAGCAGTACCAGCAGGCCGTCGACCTCTGGACCACGCTGATCGCCCGCTGGCTCACCCAGCACCCCCACCCGCCCCAAGACGACTGACACCGGCGTGGCCGGGCCGCCCGACGGCCCGGCCACGCCACGCCACTGCGAAAGGACCACAGAGCATGGCTCGCCGACGCCCCACCCGCCGCCGCGACCCGATCACCGCGGATACCCCGCTGCGGGTCGCCCTCTACACCCGCCGATCCACCGACGACGAACACCAGCCCTACACCATCGAGGCCCAGACCGACCGGCTCACCGCCTACGTCGCCTCCCAACCCGGCTGGAAGATCACCGCCCACTTCACCGACGATGCCTCCGGCGCCACCATGGACCGCCCCGGACTCGCCGCCGCCCTGCAAGCCGCCGAAGCCAAGAAGTACGACCTGCTGCTGGTCTACCGGCTCGACCGGTTCAGCCGCCGCATCCGCGACCTCGCCACCCTCATGGACGACCTCGAAGAGGTCGGCGTGCACTTCCGCTCCGCCACCGAACCGTTCGACACCGCCAGCGCCGCCGGTCGACTGTTCGTCCAGATGCTCGGCGCCTTCGCCGAGTTCGAACGCGAAGTCATCATCGACCGGGTCATCGCCGGAATGGAGCGCAAAGCAGCCAACGGTGAATGGACCCACGGGCCCCGCCCCTACGGCTACACCATCGACCCCGACACTCACCGGCTCATCCCGCACCCCGAGGAACGGCAGGTGGTCACCGACATCTTCACCCGCTACGCCACCACCCGGGCGGGCACCCGCGCCATCGCCGCGCAACTCAACACCGAAGGCAAACGCACCAAAGCCGGACGACCGTTCTCCGGCTGGACCGTGCACGCCATGATCGGCAACCGGCTGTACCTCGGCGAAACCTCATTCCGGGACGTCGTTACCACCGACGCCCACGAACCTCTCATCGACCCCGCCGCCTTCGACCAATGCCAGCGCATCCTGAACGCCCGCGGCGAGCCCGGCTCCTCACGGGGGGCGTCGAACTCCGGCTACCTTCTCTCCGGCCTGATCACCTGCCCGCAGTGCGGCTGCAAATATGTCGGTGCCTCAGCCACCGGCAAACTTCGCCGCTACCGCTACTACACCTGCTTCTCCCGCACCCGCTACGGGACCGCCGGATGCACCGGCCCGCGTATCGACGCCGACCTGCTTGATCCCGCCGCCGTCGAAGCCCTGATTGCGTTCTACGCCCGCACCGACCTGATCAGCACGGCCATCGCCAACGAATACACCCGCCGCGCCGATGACACCGCCCAGCACACCGCCGAGCTCGAGACCATCACCGGCCGCATCACCGGCACCCAGACGGCCATCGACCGATACCTCGCCGCGTTCGAAACAGGCACCCTCGACGACGCTACCTGCGGCACCCGCATCACCGCGCTGACCAGCCAACTCGACCAACTCACCGACCGGCGGGCCCAGCTCACCGACCTGATCGCCACCCCACCACAACCAGTCAGCCCGGACACCATAGAACAGATCCACCAAAACCTGGCCGAGATTATGCGAACCGGTACCCCCGGCCAGCGAAAAGCGATCATGGAAACCCACATCGCCGAAATACAGTTCGACGGCGACCGGCTGATACCGGTCTACCGGATCTCCGTGGACGAATTTCGCACACGGGTTGGGGATGTGGGGCGGGCGGGACTCGAACCCGCGACCGAGGGATTATGAGTCCCCTGCTCTAACCCACTGAGCTACCGCCCCTTACCGGCGGCGATCCTAACCCGTACCGCGCACCAACGACCAGCGATCTCCTTCGTCCACGAAGCATATGGCCGAAGGTTCAGGCGTGCACTCGGGCTCCCAGCCAGGAAAGCACAGCCCCGGCCGTACGCCAGCCGCCCGCCATCGCGCCCTGCAAGGAGGGGCTGTCGCGGTGGTCGCCGGCCACGAACAAGCCTTCGCCCAGGTCGACCGGTTTGCGCAGGGCGAGTTGCGGGACTCGGGCGGCGGGCAGGGCCTCAGGGATGTTGATCACCTCTAGCAGGTCCCAGTCGTCCGTGGGCACGCCGTAGAGGCGGGACAGTTCGACACGGATGACGGTCTCTGAGGCCGAGGACGGGGCCGAGACGCCGACCACGGATGCTGCGATCAGGGACTTTCCCGAGGGGGCGTACTCGGGGGCGGCGTTGCTCACCACGACCGTGTTGGCGATGATCTCGCGGCGGTCGCCGTCCAGGAGCAGGGTGGGCTCGTCCAGGGGGGCGTGGTCGGCGCCGAAATAGAACGTGGTCAGGCCGTGCATGTCGGGCTTGGGGAGTTGTGGCAGCAGCGCGGACGCTGAAGACGGATCGGTCGCGACGATCACTGCTCGGCAGCGGATCTCGCCGCCCTCGGTGACGACCACGCCGGGGTCGACGGAGAGTGTGCTGGCGCCGATCAGCAGCTGGGGATACGGCAGCGGGCCGGCGATCGCGGCGGGCAGGGTCTGCATCCCGGCGGCGGGGACGCCGATGCGGCCGCGTGCGAAGGACCGCAGCACCATCGCGAAGACGTGGCTCGATGTCTCCAGGGAGCGGTCCGCGAAGACGCCGGAGAAGAACGGGCGCAGCACCTCCTCGATCATGCGGTGGGACAGGCCGGCTTTGCGCAGCATCTCCTGCGTCGTCGTCTCGCGGGCCTCGAGCAGCCGCGCCGCGGGCAGGGTCGCGCAGCGGGTGGCCAGAGCCGCGAACTTGAGGCGGTCACTCAGTGTGCCGACGCCGGAGGTCAGGGACTGGGCCGCGGCCAACGGCTCACGGACCGGGTTTTCGAGGCGGTGCAGGTCGGCGCCCCGACGCACGAGCACGCCGGAGGTGAAATAGCGCATGTCGAGCGCGTTGACGTCGACCAACGCGGGCAGCCGTGGATAGGCCGTGTTCAGCACCTGGAAGCCCCGGTCGAAATGCCACCCGTCGATCACGTCGGTGGCGACGCGCCCACCGATCCGGTCGGACCCCTCCACCAGGAGCCACTCGACACCGGCGCGATCCAGCCTGCGGGCAGCGGAAAGTCCGGCGAGACCGCCGCCGACGATGACGACGTCCACCTCTACGGGTTGCGTCACGTGCACCTCACAAGGGGACGAACCAGGCAGGCCTCAGCCTAACGGCGCCGAGTGGTTGCGGCAGGCGTTTCCGTGACGCTCCGCGGGCCGTACGCAATCCGGCAGCGACAGCCTTACCCGGCTCGGCCGCCGGCAATCCCGTACGCGCTCGCGTCACCACCGGCGAAGCCGTCAACTGATATCGGCTAGATGACCTTCTCACCGCAAATGACCTACGAGCACTTAGGTTGCTGGCGTGAATGGAACTCACGTCCGGCTGCTCGGTCCGGTGGACGCCGTTGTCGAGGGCACCGTGCGGGCGATCTCCGGCGGGCGTCGCAAGGCGGTGCTGGCCGTCCTCGCGCTTCATCCGGGCCGGCCGGTGAGCACCGACCGGCTGGTTGAGTACGCCTGGGGTGACCGGGCCCCGTCGACGGCCGCGCAAACGGTGCGCAACCACGTGGCGTATCTGCGGGAAGTGCTCGGGTCACGGGCCGCGATCGTTGCCCGCGACGGGGGCTACGCGCTTGATCTGCCGCTCGGCGGAGGCGAGGGCACGGCGAACACCGACGTCGGCCGCGCCGAGTCGCTGATCGTCCTCGGTGAGCAGGCCGCTGACCCGGCAGAGGGCGTACGGCTGCTGCGCTCTTCCCTGGCTCTGTGGCGCGGGCCGTCCCTCGTCGATGTGGCCGACGGTGACTGGCTGCGGCAGCACGCAGACCGACTGGACGAGTGGCGGTTGCGGACCGTGCAGACGCTCGTCGACCTGCGGCTGGCCCTGGGCGAGCACGCCGGGGTGGTTCCGGAGTTGGAACGGCTGACCGGCCTGCATCCGTACCGGGAGAACTTGCACCGGCAGTTGATGCTTGCTCTCTACCGGGCCGGTCGGCAGGCCGAGGCACTCTCCGCCTACCAGCGGCTCCGCCGCGCGATGAACGAC
>DASRYP010000153.1:0-2839 GCA_035687165.1 Actinoplanes sp.
CGCCGGGACCGGCGATCGCGATGCCGAGGCTCGCGTGGGCGGCCAGCAGGTATTGCTCACCGACCTCGAACGGCTCGGCCAGGTCCCGCAGGACGCGGACCGCCGCCTCCTCGGCCGAGGCCGGCTCCTCGACGTCGAGCAGCAGGGCGAACTCGTCGCCACCGAGCCGGGCGGCCAGCGCCGGCACGTCACCGGCCGTCCGCAGCCGCTGCCCCACCGCGACGAGGAGCTGGTCCCCCAGGGCCGGCCCCATCGTGTCGTTCACCGTCTTGAAGTCGTCGATGTCGATCAGCAGCACAGTGGCCGGCTCGTGCGCGGCGAGACGGTCGCTCAGCACGGCCGAGAAGCGGGTGCGGTTGGCCAGCCCGGTCAGCGGGTCGGTCAGCGCGATCCGCTCCAGCTCGACCTGCTGCGTACGCAAGTCGTCGAGGAGCCGCTTGTTCTCGCGCAGGCCCAGGAGCTGACGGAGGATGACCAGCGCGGCGATCAGGGCGGCACCGACGATCACGAACCGCTCGCCGCCGTGCAGGTCGCGGGCCGACACGATAATCACCATGCCGACCGTGACGGCCACCGCGAGCAGGGGGAGCACGCCGCGCAGCAGGCGGTGCTCGGGCGGGACGGAAGCCTCGCCCGGCCGGCCGAGGACCAGAAGCTGGTGGTACGCGGCGGCGCAGAACGACAGCCCGATCAGCGGCATGCCGAGCATGGTCATCCACAGCCGGCTCTGGAAACTGCTCGCGATCAGCACGACGGACAGAATCACCGCGCCAGCCGGCAGGAACGCGAGCAGACGCCACACCGTGAGCCTGTCCCGGCTCGGGGTGTGCGCCACCGCCCGACTGATCAACAACATCGTGAGCAGCGCAGAAACACCCACGGCGCCACCGGCGGCCGCGGCCGGGGTCGTGGTGCCGGCCGGGACGAACTCCGCCACGACGTAGCCGAAGACGACCGCGCCGGCCAGGGCGACGGTCAGACCGTCGAGCAGCGCCCGGCCCCAGCCGAGCAGGGTGCGCGGGGTGGTGCGCAGGTGCAGGAAGGCGGCGGAGGCGAGCACGGCGCCCAGGATCATCGGCACGGCGACGGACATCATCAGGCCGGCCTTCAGGTCGGCCACAAGCACCTGGGCGGTGCTGCCGATCAGGAAGAGCGTCGCCGACTGCGCGAGCCGGCGCCAGAAGGCCCGCATCGGCCGGGACAGCACCGACATGGCCCCGACCCGGCGCAGGGAGAGCACGGCGGCGGCCAGCGCCACCAGCCCGGCCGAGTTCCCCACGAGCAGCCCGCCCGGTCGGCCGGTCCCCATCCAGATCACCGTCCAGGCGACACAGGCGAGCGCGACCAGCAAGGCGACCAGACCGCCGCCCGCCGACGACGCAGCGGACTGACGGCCACCGGTTACCACAGATCCGCTCATCAGCTTCCTACGGCTCCCGGGTCGACAGAGACCTTTCGTCCCCAAATCGTCCGGAAGCTGGTAAACCTGAGCGAGGTCAGCCCCTCAGGGCCGCCGAGACGACCGCCCGCGCCTCCTCCTGGATCCGGGCCAGGTGCGCAGGCCCCTGGAACGACTCGGCGTAGATCTTGTAGACGTCCTCGGTGCCGGACGGCCGGGCCGCGAACCAGCCGGGCTCGGTGACCACCTTGAGACCGCCGATCGGGGCGCCGTTGCCGGGCGCCGTGGTGAGCACCGCGGTGATCGGCTCGCCGGCCAGTTCCTTGGCGGTGACCTGCTCGGGCGAGAGCTTGGCCAGGACTGCCTTCTCCTCGCGGGTCGCCGGGGCGTCGATCCGGGCGTACGCCGGCTCGCCGAACCTGGCGGTCAGGTCGCGGTAGTGCTCGCTCGGCGTGCGGCCGGTGACCGCGAGGATCTCGGAGGCGAGCAGGTCGAGCAGGATGCCGTCCTTGTCGGTGCTCCACACGCCGCCGTCGCGACGCAGGAACGAGCCACCGGCGCTCTCCTCGCCGCCGAAGCCGATCGAGCCGTCGAGCAGGCCCGGCACGAACCACTTGAAGCCCACCGGCACCTCGTCGAGACGGCGGCCCAGGTCGGCGGCGACCCGGTCGATCATCGAGGAGGAGACCAGGGTCTTGCCGATCGCGGCCCCGGACGGCCACTCGGTGCGGTTCGCGAAGAGGTAGTTGATCGCGACGGCCAGGTAGTGGTTCGGGTTCATCAGGCCGGCGTCGGGGGTGACGATGCCGTGCCGGTCGGCGTCCGCGTCGTTGCCGGTGGCCAACTGGTACTGGTCCTTCTGGTGGATCAAGGACGCCATCGCGTACGGGGACGAGCAGTCCATCCGGATCTTGCCGTCCCAGTCGAGCGTCATGAAGCCGAAGGTCGGGTCGACGTTCGGGTTCACCACGGTCAGGTCCAGCCCGTACCGGTCGGCGATCGCTCCCCAGTAGTCGACACTGGCCCCGCCCAGCGGGTCGGCGCCGATGCGCAGCCCGGCCGACCGGATGGCGTCGAGGTCGATCACGGCGCCCAGATCACCGACGTACGCGTCGAGGAAGTCGTAACCGGAGACGGCGGACGACTCGCGGGCTCGGACGGCCGGGATCCGGCGCACGCCCTTGAGCCCCCCGGCGATCAGCTCGTTCGCCCGGTCCTGGATCCAGCGGGTGGCGTCGGTGTCGGCCGGACCGCCGTTGGGCGGGTTGTACTTGAAGCCGCCGTCGTCCGGCGGGTTGTGCGACGGCGTGACCACGACACCGTCGGCCAGCCCGGTCGACCGGCCACGGTTGTGGGTCAGGATCGCGTGCGACACCGCCGGGGTCGGGGTGTAGCCGTCGCGGCTGTCGATCAACGTGGCGACCTCGTTGGCCGCGAAGA
>DASRYP010000154.1:0-3303 GCA_035687165.1 Actinoplanes sp.
CCGAGACCCGCCCGCCGGCAGATCCGGGAGAACCAATGCGACACGTTATCCGGGTCCAGTGGCGTCCCCACAGCGCTCGGGAAGATCAAGTCGTGTTCCCGCCAGGCTGGTCCGATTGCCATTCGCTCCTCGGCCAGACGAGCGCGGTGGCGCCGCAGCAATTCAACGAGTTCCGGCGCCAAGAAGAGGGTTCGGCGAGAGCGGGCCGTCTTGAGCTCGCCAATCATTAGGCGCGTTCGCAGCTCGGACGTCTCCGTACGGGCCCGAACCCGCTTCAATGCGTGTGTGACCTTCAGCGTCGCCGTATCCCCGTCCAGAGCCGACCAGCGCAACCCCAACGCTTCTCCGCGCCGCAGCCCGAACGCGAGCATGACGGTCAAGATCGTTCCCAGGTCTGAGCGCGCAATCAACAGATTCTCGCCAAGGAAATTCTGGGCACGCGTGCGGTAATGAGTCCCATCCTTCATCCATCACTGAGATCCCGATCGGTCGATGCCGGAGATGATCGCTTCGGCTTCGGCAAGGTCCCGGCCGAGTGGCACGCGGCCGATCGCACCTCTGACATTCCCGGGCATCGTGTCGATCAACCTCGGCCGCGCAGCGGCTCGGGCCATCGATATGTGCTGAGCATCGTCGTCCCGCAAGGCGACGACGCCCTCGACACGCAAGAGTGGGATTCGGAACACCCGGGCCAGGAGACGGATCTCGATCAGCATGGTGGCCGTCGATCAGTCGCCGAGCCTGATGTCGCTGTATCCATCCCGTCCCGACGGCGATGACGACGTACTCGTCGCGTTCTCGGCATAGCGCGCACGAAGCTTGTCAATCACGGCTTTGAAGCCGGCCTCGATTTGGGCGTACCGCTCGCGACCGGCCCGCGTGCCTGCCAGGTAGCCCAGACCGAAGAAGACGACGCGGCCGAGAGTCTTCCTACCGACCATCGCGTTTTCCATCGCTCTGGCGGTCCCGCAGTGCAGAGACCACGGCGCTCACGGCGGCCAGCCCGGCGGCTGCACCCGCCGCAGCAAGTCCCGACCTCAGTGCCGTGCTCGAGCGCTTCGGCTTTAGACCGACGGCCTCTCCAAGACGATCGATAATTGTCTTCTTGCCAAAAAGTTTGTACATCATGTCTCCTCCTTGGTCATGTCGTCGAGAGCCAGCGGACGTGTATCAGCATCTGTGCCCAGCTTCCGGCCCTCGGTGGGCACGGCCTCACGTCGTTCATTGGCCTCGTTGACCTTGCGCTGGGCAGCGGCGGCCTGGGCGTCGGCTTGCTCAGATAGGCGTTCGGCCCGAGCGCGGGCCTCATCGGCGGCCCGTCGCGCAGCCTCTGCGGCCGCCTCGGCCAGCTCACGAGCTTGCTTCATCTGATCACGTGCCCGCTCGATCGCCTGCTCGGCCTTGGCGTGCGCCTTCATGGCCTCGTCCTTGGCTCGCTTTATTTGCTCGGCGACGTCGGCCTCGACCGCGGCGACGTGGTTGGCAGCGATCTTCTCCGCCCGGGCGCGCTTCGCGGCCACGTACTCGTCAGCCTCTCGTTGAGCCTCGGCCACCACGTCGGCGATCTCGCGTTCGCCTTCATCCCGCGCTGCGTCGATCTGCTTGTCGCCGCCGGCTTGGACCTTCGCGGCTGCCTCCGCTCGCTCCTTCGCGTCTTCGGCTTTCTCCCGAGCCTGCGCCTCGAGCTCTTGGGCGCGCTCCAGGGCTGCGTCGACCCGGCCGTCGGCGCCATCAGCGAACGGATTCACCTCGGCAACGGCGGATGCCGCCTGGTGTCCCACCGACTGGAGCGTCCTCCCGGCAGATTTGGCCGGCTTCTTCAGCACGGTGTCGGCCGCCCACACGATGTTCCCGGGGAGATCGGTGACGCCTCGCCGAGCGTGGTGCGCGAGCCAGGACACCGGATTAGATCTCGTCATTGGTTTCCTCCAAAGTCGTCACGTGGCCGACCGGTCCGGAGTGGATCGCCGGTAGGCCAGGGGATGGGATCCGCACAGTGATCGGCTCCCTCGGCTTGATCCCCGAATTTAGTTACTACCCGTAATTACGCAGGAGGTACTCGACGGCTCGAGCTGCTGAGCCTCCTACCTTGCAGGTTCTCCTTGAAGCGCGGCGGGCTCAGCGGTCGGATCGGCGCCTGGTTTGGCCTCGGTCGAGGTCGGTGTCGATCTGCTCCTTGCGGACATCTTCGGAGACAGTCTCCTGGTCGGTCACCGTCTCGGTGCCGAGCCGGACCCGCTCCACCGGAACAGCCTCCTTCTCCACGACCGGACGCTCCTGGTGCAGGACGACCTCGTGCTCCTCTTCACTGATATTCGGGCCGGAACGGGAAGCGCCGACGTTCTTATCAGTGATTGGCTCCCGCTCGACCCGGACCTCTTCGCGGCTCACCGGAACAGACTGGGTGACATTTTCGGTCACGACATACTTTCGGAGCCGCGCCCGTCCGGCTTCTTCCTTTCGGGTGCCGACCTTGAGCCGCTCTTCTGACCGTGTCATCGCGTCGTCGGTTGTCGCACCGGAAGTGTCGTTGCTACTGGGGCCGTAGCCACCGGTGTCCGATGGTCCGGTCCTCTCGGTCCCGGAGGTATGTCCGCGAGGACTCGAGATGCCGTAGTGCGCGTACAGCCGCTGCTCCTCCTCGGGTGTGATCCGCTCATCGAGGTCTACTCGTGGAGCGTCCTTGACCTCGGTCTTGTTGTATGCCACGCGGATGTCACTGCCGGTCACGGTCGCGTCTTGCAATGGGACGAAGCTCTCCGCGGTGCCGAAGAGGCCGGTCTTTACGGTCACGAAGCTCGGCTCGCCGGTCGAGCCGTCTACATAGACCTGACCGATGCTGCCAATCTTCTGACCGTCGGCAGCGACGACGTTGCCTCCCGAGGTCGCAAGACTCTCCATCTGGGTTCTGCTGATACGCATGATTGCTCCTTACTCGATGTGCACGTCCCTACGCACTGAAAACGCCTGGGCAACCCGTTCATGACGCGGGAGCGAGAGGAGGTGCATCGCTGAGTCGTTAGCGCCCCGTCAGAACTCGAGGGGCGCAGGAGTACGCGAGGAACTGATGGACTTGCGATCCTTGGTCGCTCGAGGGTTGACACTTGAGCCGACTTTCAGGCGGCGATCCAGGCATCGATGTAGTCGGTGACGGCTTGGTCGAGCATCCGCAGGGCCTCTCGGACGGGCAGCGCGTGCCACCACGGTTAGGAGACGAGTGTCAAGGTGGCGATCGCGTTCCTACGACTGGTAAACCCAGGTTTGATGAATGCGGACTCGAGCGCGTGCCCGGCGATCCAGGAT
>DASRYP010000155.1:0-2709 GCA_035687165.1 Actinoplanes sp.
TTCCCAGGTGCCCTGGACGTATCCGAAACCGCTGAGCGCCCGGTGAGCCGCCCCGAGATGAGGCCGCTCCACCAGAAGATCCAGATCATGGGACAGCCGCATACCGAGTGCTCGGTAAGCCAGCGCCCCGAGAGCCGCGCCCTTCAGAACGACACCGCGCACGCCGGCGTCCGCTAACGCGGCGAGCAGCCGGGACGCAATGATCGTCTGTTGGCGTGCCAGTTCCTCCTGACCTTTCGCGCAGATCTCCACGACCGGCAGCACATAGTCCGGCTTGAAGACGTCGGCAGAGGCCAGCCCGTGGTCGCTTAGATTGCGCCAGGCTGCGCCGACAGTCCGGTGCATGACGAGCATGCCCATGACCCGGTTCCAGTCGAGGAGTTGCCGGAGCAGGAAGCGGCACCTCTCCACCTCATCCGCTTGCAGGGTCGGAGCGGACAGGAGAAGCACCAGCTCGACTTCGTCGTCAATTTCCAACACGCCACCACTTCCTTCCTTCGGAGTCGTCACGAGTGGTCGCCGCCGTCTCGTCCCTCGGTCGCCTGGACCAGCTGCCACAGATCATTCGGGCTGCGCAAGGCCTTCAACGACATCAATTCGAGAGGGATGACGACGGAGAACTCACTCTCCAGAGCGGCCAGCAGTTTGACGACCTCCATCGAGTCGATCCCCTGGTCGAGCAGGGCGGTGTCCGGCTGAGCGGGACCGTCGAGGTCGAGCAGCTCGTCGCACAGGCGTAACACGTCCTGCATGCGGTCTTCGGCGATTGTCATGATCACCTTTCTGCGGCGCGGCATGGTTCAGGTGAGTGTGTCCGAATAGATTCGTACGAGGTCGGATCCGGGGCGGAACGCGTAGCAATGACTCTCGACGATCACCTTCTCGAGAGGAGAGAGATACACACCGAGCTCTTGAAGGGCCAGCACGCTGTCCAGGTCCCGCTCGCCGTTGAGCCGGTAGAGCTGGGACAGCGAGTCGAGAGCAACGACGAGCGTGTTGCTCCCGCTGCCGGCAGCTACCGCCCGGAGGTCCGCGTGTATGTCAGGGTCGGCGCGGCGAGCGATCTCCAGTCGCGCGCCGCTCGTAGGGGCCGCGGCGAGGGCGCGCTCCTCATCGGCAAGCAGGCGCTGAGCCCAGGCAAGTCGGTCCAGGGCGGCCGCGTCTTTGTGCACTCCGAGCGCCAGCTGCTGCACCACCCGGCGCCGGAGCTTGTTGGCGATGACGGCGAACGAAATCGCCGCCCAGCCACTGAAGGCGGGAAGGCAACTTTCCATCGCTGTCGCACCCAGGAGCTCGTCGAGTCTCGGGTCCGCGGATCGAGCCACGGCGAGGAGCTGAGCGGACACGGCGGGACCCACCAGGATCGCCAGCTCGCGCACCGCCGCCACCCCGTCGTCGGGACAGTGGACGAGATTAAAGATGACGTTCTCCCCGGACCAGCGAATGGTGTCCGGAGCGGCCAGCTCGGGAAGAGTATGGCCCTTGCACCGCAGAATGGCTTCGCAGACCCCGGTGGTCGGCCGGCGCAGCATGATGAGGCAGGCTGGTGCGAGTCCGTAGAGCTCGCCGTGCATGTCCCACGAGAACGTCACGTCGGCATAGCCCGAATTGACAATAGACCAGCTCGTCTCCTGGTACACCTCCGCCATCGCCTCGACTGTCAGGTTGAGCAGTCGGCAGCCCGCCACTTGGAGGCCGTGCTCATCAAGCCGGGCGATCACGCCGGGGACGGCACCACCGACGACCCCGTCGGGCGTGACAAGGACGTAGGAGCAGTCCGCCGGCACCACGGGTTCAGTCAAGCGGCTCAGTGAGATCACCGCCCGTCCAACCCGTGCGGGATGCGAAGTATTTATGTCGCTCGGGAAGGGTTGCTGCATGCTCCCACCAGAGTGAGATCCCGGACCGTGAGATGAGTGTCTCCCCGGGCCCGGCCACCATCGCGCAGTTCTGGGCGACCTCGCGCAGAAGGGCCCAGCGGTCGGTGTGATGCTCCCCTGAGCGGCCGAGGAAACGTTGAAACCGCGGTGCGAAGCCCTCCGGGACGTCTCTGCGCACACTGCCGGCCAGCTCTCGCGCCATGCTACGGACAGCCTCCCCAGCTCGAGGATCGCGATCGTCGGCGAAAGCACGGGCGAACACGTCCGGTCCGGCGAGCAGGCCACCGTCGCGAACGACGTCGGCGGGCTCGTCGCAGCAGTGGACGTAGACCTCAACACGGTTGGGGCTACCCAAGAATGTTCGGAGCTCCCAGCCCTGCCGGTCCTCGGCGGCCGCCGGTCCCTTGCAGTCGGCCATCAGCACGGTGCAGGGAACGGCGGGCGTGCCGGGATCGGCATCGAAGAGGACCAAAAGCGCCGGCGACGCCTCGAAGACCAGGTCGAGCAGCCGCAGTCGTTCGCCGGATGCCGTGTTGAGCTGATAGCGCCAGAGCTCGCGCACGCCCTGCCTCGTGACGTCGACCGGCACCACCCCTCCCGGCCTGATTCCCAAACGCGCGAAGTAGTCGAGAGCGTCGTCCGCCCGGCGGTAGGCGATGGCGTCCGGCCGGAGAAGTCCGACACCGGTCCGGCGGAGGACCTCGCCGAGGTGGCGGTGGTCGCCGACCCGGTGGGCAAGCTCATAAAGCGACTCCCGGTAGCCCGCCTCGGCCGCGTACGACTTCGCCTTCTCGTCCAACATGGTCAGTTCGGACCTGGTGAAGCGCTC
>DASRYP010000156.1:0-4949 GCA_035687165.1 Actinoplanes sp.
TCGTGGTCACGGCGATGTCGAACGGCGTGAACCTCACCGACGGCCTCGACGGCTTGGCCACCGGCGCGTCGATCCTGGTGCTCAGCGCGTACGCGCTGATCGGGTTCTGGCAGTACCGGCACTGGTGCGCCGACGACGCCTACCCCCGCGTGAACGACTACTGCTACCAGGTCCGGGATCCCCTGGAGATCGCCATGATCGCCGCGGCGGCGGCCGGCGCCTGCGTGGGTTTCCTGTGGTGGAACACGTCCCCGGCGCGGATTTTCATGGGTGACGTGGGTTCGCTCGGGCTCGGCGCCCTGATCGGCGGGCTCGCGGTGGCGACCCGCACGACGCTGCTGTCGATCCTGATCGGCGGGCTCTTCGTCCTCATCACGACGACCTGGGTGATCCAGATCGTCTCGTTCCGAACCACCGGTAGACGTGTCTTCCGGATGGTGCCGCTGCACCACCACTTCGAGCTGGTCGGATGGAGCGAGGTCAACATCGTGGTCCGGTTCTGGACCGTGGCCGGTGTTTGCGTGGCGGTCGGCCTGGGCCTGTTCTACTCGGATTTCCTGGCCGCGGTGGGATAAAAGCAACGTTGTCGGTGGCGGGCATCGGTCTGCCACTAGGTCTCGTCAAGGACCATCACCGTCGATTCCGTACCCGCAACAGCTTTCCGGTCGCCGACGGCCGGGCTCGGGTGGTGCCGATCCGGCCGTGGGCAGCATTGTGGCTGCCGCCCACGGCCGGATCGACGGTGTCACTCCCGGTGCGGTGACGCCCGCAGGGCCCAGACGTCGGCGAGTGACGGGTCGGCGAAGTCGGGGTCGGATCGGCTCTGCATCCGTACCCGGACCGTGTCGGCTTTGACGAACCGGGCGGGCACGTGCAACCGGTAGGTGGCGGTGCCCTCCTGGCGGATCGGCCGGGAATTGAGCCGGGTCGCGACGAGCGCACCGTCGACGAAGATCCGGTAGCTCTTCAGCTGCGGGTTGGCGTCGTAGGTCTCCAGGCCTTGCAACACGAAGCCGTTGCCGGCCGAGACGGCGAGGTCGAACTCGTACCAGGCGTCGGGCACCCGGTAACCGCCGTAGCGGCGGGTCAGTCCGGCCTCGGTATTCGTGCCGCTGGTCGGCGACGCCGTCAAGCCGTGCGTGTTCTCCGACGCGGCGTCGCCGAGGTCGACGTGGTCGGTCGCCCCGGTCGGCGGGGTCGCCACCGACCAGCGGAGTGCCGTGGCGGCGCCGTCGACCGGGATGCCGGCGACGACGAACGCCGCGCTGACCGGCACGTCGCCGTCCGGTTCGAAGCCGCCCGGGAGGATCCGGGCCACACCGGTGGCCGAGCGGCCGGCCGGCACCGTCACGGGGGTGGATCGCCGGGCTGTCCAGCCCTCGGGGCCGGCCGCGGTGACGAAGCCGGTGATCGGCTTGACCCCGGCGTTGACGACGGTCAGCCGGACGTCCGCGCCGGCGCCGGACTTCGTGGCCCGGACGGGCCCGGCCGAGACGGTCGCCCGCTTCAGGGCCACGGGAACCGTCACGGAGGGCACCAGGGTGACCGGGCCGTAGAGGCCCGAGTCGTACGGCTGACGGTTCTTCTCGTTGCCCTGTGTGTTGGTGACCCGGACCGTGATCGTGTTGGTGCCCACGTGCAGCCGGCCGCGGAGGTCGACCTGGTACGGCGCCCAGATCCGGTCGGCGACGTGTGCGCCGTTGACAGTGACCTCCGCGACGTCGGCGACCCGGCCGAGGTCGAGGGTCCAGTCGGGGCCGGCCGGTTTCCCGGCGCCGAGGGTGACCTGCGTCGTGTAGGTGGCGCTGCCGGAGTAGTGCGGGGCCACGTCGGTCCAGCCCTGAAGCGGCCGGGTGACCGGCGCGGCGCCGTTCTCCAACGCCATCGTCCAGGCACCGTCGAGCCTGCGCGCTTCCGGGACGACCACAGGCGCACTCGTCCCGGCCAGGGGACCGCTCGCGCCATCGCCCCGAAGCACGGTGACGCCCGAATGCTCGGTGCGGACCCGCGCACTGAGGACGCCGTTGACGACGCCTGTCGAGGTCACCACGCCCGGCCCCACGACCTTGGTGACGTGCTCTCCCGGCTTGCCGCTCAGGGTGACGCCGAGCGGTGCCCGTGGGTCGAGCGTCATCGGGACCACCGTCCCCCCGTCGGTCGAGCGGTACGTGGTCGCCACGGTGACGTCACCGGTCTCGGGGTTCCAGACGGCCGGAATCCCCTCGGACGGGAAGGTCACGTCGACGGTGACCGGTGCGGCACCCTCGTTGAGCAGCAGATAGCCGTCAGTGCCCGGCTCGGCGAACCGCAGCGCGCGGATGCCGGTGTCGGGCCTCGACAGCCGGACAGCCGCCTGGCCGAGACCCGAGGCGGCCGAGCCGGCCTGAGCCGGTCCGGCGGCGGTGACCACCCGGGCACCGCCGAGCTTGCGGATCTGCGCGACCAACGCGGCGAGCCGGCTGTCCCGCCCGGCGACCTCCAGGGTCGGAGCGGGTCCGGCGAAGACGACCTGACCACCCGAGGCGACGAAGTCACGCAAGGTCGTGGCCGCCTCGAGCGACAGGTAGGGCGCCTTCGGCACCACGACGGTCGTGTAGGTCATCCGGCCCACGCGGAGCGTCCCGCGGGCGACCCGCGCCGGGTTGAGCACCTGCGGGTCGGCGATCAGCGCGCCCTCGTCGAGCTGGTCGAAGTCGACCTGGGAGTCCTCGAGCGAGTTCATCGTGGCAATCCAGTCCCGGTCCGGCCCGAAGCCGGCGGCGGAGCGCTGCGCGGCCTCGTTGGAACGCTGCACCTGTAGCAGCGCTGTCGGAGCGGCGGTGGTGTGGCGACCGAATTCCATCAGCCGGCCGGTCCACGTGTTGACGTCGTTCATCCACGGCCACCAGGTGTTCTCCTTCATGAACACCGGCGGGTACGGGATGCCCTCGATCGCGTCGTACGTCGTGTGGAACAGCGCCTTGTTGATCCCCCGCAGCGCGGAGACGGACGTGCCTTCGCGCAGGTCGTCGAGCGACTTCTCCCAGCCGGTGGCCCCCATGAGCTCGTCGTAGACCAGGGGCTTGCCCATCTGGTGGGCGACGCTGGCCGCGGTGCGTGGCAGGAAGCGGGCCGCGCCGTTGCCGACGTCGTTGCTGATCAGGTCGGTGCCGGGGATGGTCGCCCACTGATGCGCCGTCAGCAGGTTGCCCGAGTGCCGCAGTTCCTCGAGCGGGCCGTGCTCGTCCCACAACGGGTTGGAGATGATCGAGACGCCGTGGGCCCTGGTCCACTCGTATTTCGGCTTCCAATAGGCATCGACCCACTGGTCGGACGCGGCCCGGTAGAAGTGGCCCTTGGCCGCGGCCCCCGGGCGGCCCATGTCGTTGAACACCGACACCATCGCCCGCGCGACGGTGGTGCCACCGCCCTCGACACGGGCGGCGAGGGTCGGTGTCCACGGCACGGCGTTCTCGTTCGGACGGTCGCTCAGCGACGGCTCGTCGTCGGCGAAGCCCAGCAGCACCGTGCCGAAGGCCCAGGCGAAGCGCTCGTAATACTCCCCCATGACGATCTTGTCGTAGAGCGCCATCGTCGCGGCGTCGAGGGTGTCGGCGTAGTTGTCGCCGCGGAAGCGGTAGGTGAACGCCTCGACGCGCCAGTCACCGGCGGGCGCGTCCCACGTCCCGTCGCCGGTGGCAGCCCGGGTGAGGTCGACGACCTGGGCGAGGTCGGTCGCGCCCTCGCCCGCCGCGGGACGGGCGGTGACGGCGATGAGGTTCTTGAGCGGCGTGACGACGACCTCGAAATCGTTGGCGGACCCCTGGTCGGCGAAGTCGTTGCGGTAGAGCGGCACGCCGCCGGGAACCTGGGCGACCTCGACGTCGTCGAGGCGCCACTTCTGCGGCCCGTCCACGCGCAGGCCCATCCGGCCGGTCGAGAACGTCGGGTCGGTGACCGCAGCGACCGCCATCCCGTCCAGGGTCGCGGAGATCTGGTCGCCGACGGCGCGGATGCTGATCGTGTGCCGGCCGTCGGGGTTCCACCCGGCGGGCGCGGTCGAGCCCAGCCGGAGTAATGAGAAGGTGCCGTCGACCTGCTTCCAGAAATCGACGTGGCCCGTCTTGCGCACGTCGACGAGGTAGCCGTTGCGCTTGTCCGGCGACCGCACCATGAACCCGGCCGTGCCTGAGTCGATGGTGAAGTCCGCCCCGACCGTGTAGTCCGACCAGTTCGTGCCGTCCTTGAGCAGCGTGACGCCGGGGAGGACCGCGGCGTCCGCGACGATCTCGCCGCCCTCGACGTGGATGCTGGATCCGAACAAGCCGGGCAGGCCGACCCGGGTCCCGCCGTGCACGACGACGTCACCGGTGCGGACGGCGGTCTTGACGCCGAGGTCCGGCCGGGGTTCGTAGGTCTTGCCGCCGACCGTGCCGCCGTTGACGATCAGGCCCCCGGCCGCGCCGCTGGGGAACTGTGAGTCGTTGTCGAGCCAGACCTTCATGCCGAGTTCCCGCGACTTCTCCAGGACGTCCTCGACCCGCTCGAACCAGGCCGGACTGAAGAACGGCTCGGCGTCCATCCGGAAGATGACGGTCTCGGTGAACCCGGCATCGTGCATGTCCTGCAACGTCCGGTCGACCTGGGCCTCGCTCTGCGGCCGATTCCAGAACCAGAGCACCGCGGGCTTCTGGTCGGTCGGGTGGGCGAACGCGTCGACGTCGAACCCCGGGATGTCGATGCCGGGGTCGGCGGCCAGGCGGGCAACGGCAGCCGGGGTCGCGGGCGCCGCCCGCGCCGCGGGGACGGCCGTACCGGTTACGGCGAGGACGAGAGCGACAGCGAGTGCCGCGTGATGGCGCAATCTCATGGCGAGGTCCGATCGAAAGTCAGGCGGGCAAGGATTCCCGGGCCGGCCGTGGGCGGCAGCGCGACTGCCACCCACGGCCGGTTCACTGCTGGCTCAGCCG
>DASRYP010000157.1:0-4491 GCA_035687165.1 Actinoplanes sp.
CCGCGCGGTGATCGGCGGCTATCTCGATCTGTGCGCGGCCGAGCTGAGCCGGCTCGCGGGCCGGCAGGATCCCGCGCCGTGGGCCAAGGCCGCGACCACCTGGGACAAACGCCGGCAGCCCTATCCGGCTGCCTATTCGCGTCTGCGGCAGGCCGAAGCCGCTCTGCAGCGCCGGAGCCGCAAGGCCGTGGCGATCGGGGTGCTCCGGGAGGCTTACGCGACGGCGGTCGCGATGGGCGCCCGCCCGTTCGCGGCCGAGATCGTCGCGGTCGCGCAGCGCTACAAGGTGCCGCTGGCCGATGACCTTCCGACGATTTCGATGGCTTCGCTCGTACCCGAACCGGCCGATGAGCTGGGCATGCTGACCGGCCGCGAGCGTGAGGTGCTGGCCGCGCTGGCCGAGGGGCTGACCAACCGCGAGATCGGTGAGCGCCTGTTCATCAGCGAGCGCACGGTCGGCGTCCACGTCGGGCACATCTTCGACAAGCTCCAGGTCCGCACCCGCGTCCAGGCGAGCCGGGTCTTTCTCACCGCGGCGTGACCTTTTCGTTATCTTCGGGCGTGCCGGATACGTAGTTCTACCGATCCGTCCGTACGTCGTCTTCGGAAGTCTGTGCGAACGGGGGAGCACCACCCGGCGGCCACCGCCGCCGGGTGGTGCTAGGGGGCCCTCCGTCGATGTTCGTGGAGGAGAACCGATGAGCCAGTCGGTCTGGGGACCTGTGCAACGGGAGATGACCGATCTCCTGCAAGGCCACCCCGACGACGTCCCCACCGTGGTCGACCAGCTCAAGGCGCTGCAGGAAATCCTGGGACACGTGCCGCCGCTGCTGGGCAAGAACCCGTTGTGCGACTTCAACAAGCTGTATCTGACGATCACCGAATCGGTGCTCGACCGCCTCTACGCCGGCCGTTTCAAGGATCCGGCATTCCTGTCGCGGCTGGACGTCGAGTTCGCGGCCCGCTATTTCGACGCGCTGCGGGCGTGGGCCGGCGCCGGGACGAGTCCGCGCTGCCCCGACGTGTGGGCCTGCCTGTTCCAGCGCATCCCGGGGCCGGACTGCCGTCCGCTGCCGTCAGCCTGTGCCGGGGTCAACGCGCACATCAACTTCGACCTGCCGTTCGCGCTGGTGACGACGTTCGACCACCTCGGGACCGATCCGATCGACGACAGCGACCAGCACCACGACTATCTCGCGATCAACGAGATCTTCGCGGAGTCGATCCCCGGGCTGCGTCGCGGCTATCTGGAGAAGTGGCAGCTGCTGATCGACACGATGAACGGCTGCCTGGACGACTGGTGGCAGGGGGAGGCGGTGGAGTACACCCGCAACGTGGCCTGGCGCACCGCGCAGAAGTTGTGGGGCATCCGGCACGACATGGTCGCCACCGATCGGGAGCGGACCGGCCTCGACCGGACGGCCGCGGGCCTCAACAAGCTCATTCTCTCGCCACTGGGAGCGTTCCTGCAGTAGGCAGTTCGATCGTGAACATCGCTCCGCCCTCCGGAGCGTGCCCCGCGGTGATCCGCCCGCCGAGGCGGGTGACCAGGCGGGCGGCGAGAGCCAGGCCGAGGCCGCTGCCGGTTTTGCGCACGCCTCGGTAGCGCTGGTTGAGCACGCCACGGTCGAAAGCGACCGCCAGATCGTCGTCGGTGAAGCCGGGGCCGCCGTCCCGCACGATGATTTGCCCCATTTGCACGGCGAGGATGAGCGGGCGGCCCGCCGGGACGACGCGGAGCGCGTTCTCGCAGAGGCCGTCGATCACCTGGCGGATGCGGCCCGGATCGGTGTTCACCCACACCGGGCCGCCCGGCAGCTCGACCCGCAACACCGGACCGTTCGGGCCGCAGCGGGCGGTCCACGCCTCGCCGGCCCGCGTGACCAGCTCGACGAGGTCGACCCGGACGATGTCGAGCGGCAGGTCGGCGGCCTCGAGCCGGGACAGGACCAGCAGGTCGGAGATGAGCCGGTCGAGGCGCTCGGCCTCGGCCAGCATGATCACGCCGGCCTTCTCGGCGCCGTCCGGCCCGACCACGCCGTCGGCGAGTGCCTCCGCGTAGCCGCGCAACGTCGCCAGCGGCGTCCGCAGCTCGTGCGAGACGGAGAGCAGGAACTCGCGCTCCCGGCCCTCGCTGACTCGCAACGCACTGGCGAGTTGGTTGACCGCGTCGGCCAGCTCGGCGGACTCGGCCGGTCCACCGCGGGCGATACGCACCGAGCGGTCTCCCGCGGCGAGGCGGCTCGCGGCGCGGGCGGCGAGCCGGATCGGGCGGGCGATGAACCGGGCCAGCAGCGCCCCGGCCAGGATCCCGCCGAGCAGGCCGGCCAGCAGCGCGATCCAGACCGTGCTGAGAACCCGGCCGGCCGTGCCCGACGCGACTGCGCGGACGAGCACGACGCCGCTGTTCACCCCGGACAGCGGCCGCCCGGCGATGAACGACGGACGGCCCGCGACCGGGCCGCGGGTGTCGACCAGGGTGCCGGCGGCGACCTGCCGCACGACCCGGTCGGGCAGTCCCGGCTGGTCGACGACCCCCCGGCGGATCAGGTAGACCTTGATGCCGTCGCGGCGCAGCGACGTGACGATGCGTTCGCGGGCGGCCGGGCGCTCGGTGGCGAGCAGTTCGACGGCGATCGCGCTCTTGTCGAGCAGTTCGGCGCCGAGCTGGGTGTTCACCGAGCGGACGGCGACCGGGACGGCGACCAGCGCGGTGATCAGCACGGAGATCAGGGCGGTGGCCACGGTGACCAGCACGACCCGGCCGGTCAGGCTACGCATCGGCGGTGTACCCGACGCCGCGGACCGTGCGGATCAGGGCGGCGGCGCCGCCGAGCTTGGCGCGGACCTGGGCGACGTGCACATCGACCGTCCGGGTGCCGGCCGCGGACGCGTAGCCCCAGACGCCGGCCAGCAGCTCGTCGCGGGTGAAGACCCGGCCGGGCCGCGCGAGCAGGTGGCCGAGCAGGTCGAACTCGGTCGGGGTGAGCGCCACGGGCACGCCGTCGACGGTCGCCTCCCGCCGCGCCGGGTCGAGCCGGACCGGCCCGAGCGTGCGCACCCGGCCGCCGTCGGGCGGTCCCGCCGCGCGGCGCAGCAGAGCGCGGACCCGGGTGACCAGCTCTCGAGGGCTGAACGGCTTGGTCACGTAGTCGTCGGCGCCGAGCTCGAGGCCGAGGATCCGGTCGACCTCGTCGTCGCGGGCGGTGAGCAGGATGACCGGTGTCCAGTCGCCGTCGGCCCGCAGCCGCTTGACGATCTCGGTGCCCTCGATGCCCGGCAACGCGATGTCGACGATGCAGGCGACGGGCCGGAGCCGGCGGGCGGCGGAGAGTCCGGCGGTGCCGTCGTGCTCGACGTGCACGCCGAAGCCGTCCCGGCTCAGATAGAGGCGCACGAGTTCGGCGATCGGGCGCTCGTCCTCGACGACGAGGACGAGGCCTTTCGTGGGGGCGTCGGTCACGGCACCATCATGCCGCTGGACTGTCAGCACCGATGTTCGGGCAATGTAAGGGTCGCGCGAGCGGTGAGGTAACGCTGCTCGGGAGCGCTGGTGGTCAGCTTGGCGGCCGCCAGGTAGGCCTCGCGGGCCTGCTCGGCGAAGCCGGCCTGGTCGAGCAGGTGGGCGCGGACGGCGGCCAGGCGATGGTTGGCGGCCATCCGCTCGTCGCCGGCCAGATCCCCGATCACGGCCAGGCCGGCGAGCGGACCCCGGGTGCGGGCGACGGCGACCGCTCGGTTGAGGGTGACGATCGGGCCGGGCGAGATCTTCTCGAGCACCTCGTAGAGCGCGAGGATCTGCGCCCAGTCGGTCTCGGCGTCGGAGGCGGCCTCGTCGTGCAGCGCGGCGATCGCGGCCTGCACCTGGTAAGGCCCGAGCACGCCGCGACCGAGCGTGTTCGAGACCAGGGTGACGCCCTCGGTGACGCGTTCCTTGCTCCACCGCGACCGGTCTTGGCGGTCGAGCGGGACGAGCTCACCGCCGGCGGTGGTGCGGGCCGCCCGCCGGGCGTCGGTGAGCAGCATCAGCGCCAGCAGACCGGCCGTCTCGTGATCGGCGGGAACCAGTTCGTGCAGCAGCCGGGCCAGCCGGATCGCCTCGCCGGTGAGCTCGGCCCGCTGCAGTTCCGGCCCGCCACTCGCCGTATAGCCCTCATTGAAAAGCAGATAGAGGACCTGGCGTACGACCTTGAGCCGCTCGGTCCGCTCGGTGCCGGGCGCGGGCGGCGGGAAGTCCTGGCCGCTGCGGCGGATCGTCTGTTTGGCCCGGCTGATCCGCTGCGCCATCGTCGCCTCGGGCACGAGGAAAGCCGCCGCGATCTCGCCGGTGGTGAGGCCGCCGACGGCTCGCAGAGTGAGCGCGAGCTGGGACGGGGGTGAGAGTGACGGGTGCGCGCAGAGGAAGAGAAGGGCCAGCGTGTCGTCCTGATCTTGCGGTTGGGCGGCCACCTCGTCGCCCGCCTCAGCCCATGCCTGGGCGGCTTCTCGGCG
>DASRYP010000158.1:0-8919 GCA_035687165.1 Actinoplanes sp.
CTGCACAGCTACGCCCCGCTGAGCCGCCTCGAGCAGCTCGTTCTCGGTGTCGAGCAGTACATCAACGGTGCCGAGTTCAAGAGGATCAACCCGGACACCGGCTGGGACGTCAAGGTTTTCGGCAGCCGGCTCGGCGAGCACTTCAAGCTGATCGTCAACATGCCGTTCCTGGCCGCGCACATCACCTCGCTAGAGCACTACTTCGCCCGCAAGATGGAGTGCCAGGAACTCGTCGCGACGTTCAGCCGGGAGCTGCTCGGTGCCGAACCGGAGCTGCTGCTCAACCCCACCGACCGCAACGGCCGGCCGTATCTGACAGCGCTCGGATCGGTCGCCGACACCGGTGACGTCGGGGTGGTCGGCCGCGGCAACCGGATCAACGGTCTGATCACCCCGATGCGGTCGATGAGCATCGAGGCGCCGGCCGGCAAGAATCCCCTGGACCACACCGGCAAGCTGTACGGCGTGCTGGCCCGCGAACTGGCCGCCGCAATCCACCAGGAGACCGGCCTCGCCGTGGAGACCCACGTGTTCACCTCGAAGGAGGCTCCGCTGGGCGCGCCTGACGAGGTCATCGTCCGGGTGCTCGGCTGGGAGCCGGACGACGCCGAGCGGGAGCGGCTGAGTGCCATCGTCGCCGCGCACCTCGCGGACGTCACCGGCATCACCACTCGGCTGGTCACCGCCGGCATCACGATGTGGTGAGGCTACTCGTCACGGGCGCTACCGGATCGGGGACCACGACGCTGGGCCGCGCGTTGGCGTCCTCGTACTCGGTGCCTCACGCCGACACAGACGACTATCTGTGGATGCCGACTTCCCCACCTTACATTCGGAAGCGGCCGGCGGCCCGGCGCGTGGCCTTGATGGCATCGGTGTTTCTGCCACGCGAATCGTGGATTCTCTCGGGCTCGGTCATCGGTTGGGATCGCGAGCTCGTCGATCTTCTCGACGGTGTGGTATTCCTCGCCGTCGACTCGACCATCCGAATGGGTCGGCTGCACGACCGGCAGGTTCTCCGATACGGCGCCAAGATCGAGGATGGCGGAGTCAACGAAGCCGCTCACCGGGATTTCATGGATTGGGCTCGAGGGTACGACGATGACGGATCAGACGTCAGTCGCACCGCCCACGAAAAGTGGCTTTCCGGCCTGCTCTGCCCGATACTGCGTCTCGATAGCGCAGATTCGGTCGGTGTCATGCTGACTACTGTGGACAGGTGGTTCTGCGAGCACGGGAATGGCGACCCCGGAATCCTGGCGGGATAGACGCGACTTCAACCGGTTCCGGCCCGGCTCAAATTGACGGCCCTGCTCTTTCGAGCAGGGCCGACTTATCCCACGACAGCTACATCGGCGGTGACGAGGCAAAGGGAAAAGGCTGCCGAAACGCCTAATACTCCCAGGGCTATTGCGTAGTCGGGTTACTGCTGGTCACGGTCGGTTTTCCGGTGGTCACGGCGGTGATGAGGTCGTGGGGACGTTGGCTGGCTGCTCGGGTGGCTTCGGCGATGTTGGTGGCGCCGTTGACACGGTGGTACCCGATCGAGGTGTTACGCAGGGTGGCGAACACGGCGGGTCCGTTGCCGGTCCGGGCTTGATGTGCGTCTTCACGAAGCGTCACGTCTGGACCGGCAAGGTGGCGATCCTCAAGTGCACCGGGGACGGACTGATGGTGCCGATGTGCGACCTGACGCTCAGCATCCGCGAGGACGGACTCGGCCTCGTCGCGTGGGCGGGCCGGGCCGTTCCGGCGATCACCCTGCGGCCTTTGCCCCTGCCCGGCCCGTTCGTGGCGTCCCTGGCCTTCGCTACCGATCAGCCGCTATTGGTCGAGGTTGGCACCTGGCCACCGGGCTGAGCGACCGCCCGCTTTTAGACCCTTGCGTGATCATGGCTTTGAGCCCCATCAGAGGCGAAGAAACGGATCGAGCCGGTTATCACTTAGAGTAGCCATGCACCCAATACGGCCATTCGGCGATCTTCGATGACTCGATCACCACGGATGATCGCCGCCCTCAGCCTCAGCCACCACCGTCCGATGAGGACTCTAGGCATAGGAAGATTTGAGTCGCTCGATTTATCTGGCCAGGATTTGGCCAGTACGCCAACCGAAAACGAC
Organism: Actinoplanes sp.; assembly: GCA_035687165.1. Lineage (GTDB taxonomy): Bacteria > Actinomycetota > Actinomycetes > Mycobacteriales > Micromonosporaceae > Actinoplanes. Next base: position 2,122 of record DASRYP010000158.1, read on the forward strand.
CACGAAGGACCGAAAGTAACACGCAATGCAATCGAAAGAACACACAAGGTGGCCGGGCATATACTCCCGGCCACACCACCTCTGACCTAGGGAAACAACCACTTTTAGCCTTTCAAAAGCTGCCGCGCCATCACGATGCGCTGCACCTGGTTGGTGCCTTCGTAGATCTGGGTGATCTTCGCGTCGCGCATCATGCGCTCGACCGGGTAGTCGCGGGTGTAGCCGTAGCCGCCGAGGAGTTGGACGGCGTCGGTCGTGATCTCCATCGCGGCGTCGGAGGCGAAGCACTTCGCGGCCGCGCCGAAGTAGGTCAGGTCGGCGTCGCCGCGTTCGCTCTTGCCGGCCGCGACATAGGTCAGTTGCCGGGCCGCCTCGAGCTTCATGCCCATGTCAGCCAGCATGAATTGCACGCCCTGGAACTCGGCGACCGGCTTGCCGAACTGCTTGCGCTCCTTCACGTAGCCCTTCGCGAAGTCGAGTGCGCCCTGTGCGATGCCCAGCGCCTGCGCCGCGATCGTCACCCGGGTGTGGTCGAGCGTCTTCATCGCGGTCGCGAAGCCGGTGCCCTCGTCGCCGATGATGCGGTCGGCCGGGATGCGTACGTTGTCGAAGTAGACCTCGCGGGTCGGCGAGCCCTTGATGCCCAGCTTCTTCTCGGGTGCGCCGAAGCTGACGCCCGCGTCGGACTTCTCCACCACGAACGCCGAGATCCCGCGCGAACGGGCGGTCGGATCGGTGACCGCGAAGACCGTGTAGAACTCGGAGACGCCAGCGTTGGTGATCCAGCGCTTGACGCCGTTGAGCACCCAGTGGTCGCCGTCGCGTACGGCCCGGGTCGTCATCGACGCCGCGTCCGAGCCTGCCTCGGGCTCGGACAGGCAGTAGGAGAACATCGCCTCGCCCGACGCGACCTTCGGCAGATAGCGCTGCTTGAGGTCCTCGGAGCCGGCGATGAGCAGTGGCATCGTGCCCAGCTTGTTCACCGCGGGGATCAGCGACGACGAGCCGCAGGCGCGCGCCACCTCCTCGATGACGATCGCCGTCGCCAGAGCGTCCGCGCCGGCGCCGCCGTACTCCACCGGGATGTGCGGGGCGTGGAAGTCGCTGGATCGCAGGGCGTCGTAGGAGGCCTTGGGGAACTCGCCGGTCTCGTCGGCCTCGGCCGCGTTCGGCGCCACTCGCGCGTCGCAGACCTCGCGTACCGCCGCACGGATGGTCTCGTGGTCCTCCGGCAGCCGATAGACGTCGAATTCACTCATGCCCCTGGCTCCTTCACTCATGCGGTCCCGCCGCTATGTTACTGGCGCGTAGCGTACGCCCGCCAGAGGTCAGGTACTTCCGCCGGACTGCCCGACTACGCCCTTGGGGAGCCGGGTGCGCGTTTTCTCTAGATCTCGCCCCCCGTGAGCCTGTTTTAATGAGGTGTCGTACCGGCATGCTCTAGTGGAACGGAGTGGCCGCCAGGTCGAGGAGGTTCCGTGGCGCAGGCTGATCAGCCCGACGGCTACGACGAGGAGCTGTCCCGCATCGAAGCCTCGATCGCGGATCTGAAGATTCGTGACATGGCCGCGGCCAAGGAACGCACCCAGATCGCCGCCAAGATCCAGGCGGCGCAGTTCCAGCGCGACATCCTGTCACACGCCAACACCAGCAAAAAAAAGGCTTCCAAGACCTCGAAGAGCCGGCGTACGCGGCGGCACGGCACCGACGAGTTCCCGCCGCCCCCCGCACCGACCGGCGCCCCGGCCGACGGGCCGCCCCGGCCGTCATCGCCCGGCACTCGGACGCGCTCGCACCCCTCCGGGCCCCGGCCCGACTGGGCGCCCCCCGGCGCGGCGCACACCGGGCCGCCCGGGGTCGCCTCCGACGGCGTGACCACTCTGGTCGACGACCCGCCGCCGACCGAGCGGGTCGCCCCGCCGCCCCGCCGTTCCGCGGGATTCACCGGCGCCGAGCACCACCCGCCCGAGGCGTCCTCGCAGTCCGTGCAAAACATTCTGCTCGCGCTCGGCGCGCTCCTCATCGGCGTGGCCGCGGTGGTCTTCGCCGGTGTCGCCGTGAGCAACCCGTTCGCCCGGGCCTTCATCCTCGCGCTGGCCACCGCGACCGCCCTGGTCGCCGCCCCGGGCATCGCCCGCCGGGGCCTCAGCTCGACCGGTGAGACGGTCGCCTGGGTCGGCCTGATCCTGCTGCCGCTCACGCTTTTCGCGCTGCACGGCAGCTCGGCGACCGGCGGCAAGGACGTGCCCGTCCCGCTCTATCTGGGCATCACCTTCGCGATCACCGCGGTCGCCAGCTTCGGCTACGCGAGCTTCACCCGGCTCGCCTCGCCGCGTTACGCGACCGTCGTCGCCGTCCAGCCCGTCCCGCTGCTGCTGGCCGCCCCGATGATCGAGAGCCCGGCCGGCTGGGGCATGGCCCTGACCGTCGTCGCCATCGTCGACCTGCTGCTGCTCACCACCGTGATCCGCAAGGGCCGGCTGCTGCCGCGCTGGCCGGTCGGCCGTCCCACGCCGGCCGACCGGGAAAGCCTGGACTCGGCGTCCTCGGCCGAGGACGCCCCGCCCCGCCCCGAGGCGGCGCCCGAGGAACCCGACCTGATCATCCACGGGCTCTCCGGCCGGCGCCGCGCGGACCGGCTGCGCAGCCGCATCTTCCCCGGTCCCCGCCCGGGCGACGCGCCCCCGGCCGGCTCGGTCCCGATCGCGCCGCCCGCCTCCCCGCCCTCAGCCGACTGGCTGCGCGAGCTGACCTTCGCCCTGCTCTGCGTGGCGAGCGCCGGCGCCCTGCTCTACTCGTCGGTCGCGCTGCTGCAGGCCCGGGTGCTGCCCGACGTGTTCCGCTCGGGGCTGGTGCTGGTGCTGGCCGCGCTCACCGCCACCGCCGCGGCCTACCTGCTCGACAACCTGGCCGCCCGCAACATCGCCGGCGGCGTGCTGACCCTCGCGGTGATCGGCGCGACGGCCCGCGTCGCCGACGTCGTCTCGCCGCATTGGACGCTGGCTGTGGCCGCCGCCGCGGTCGCCGTCACCGGCGCCGTGGCCGCCTTGGTCCCGGCCGAGGTGCGCCGCGGCCCGCAGATCGCCTCGGCGGTCGCGCTGGTCCTCATCGGTCTGGTGCTGGTCGTCGACTGCCTGCGCGCCGCCCTCGCGCCGCTGCAGGCCGCCCGCCCGATCTGGCAGGCCGACACCAGCGAATACGTCCGCACGCTGGCCGATTCCGCCGCTGATCTGGGCTGGCTGCTGGCCTTCAGCGCGCTGCTGGTCACCATCGCCGCCGCGCTCGCGCTGCCGCCCAGCGTGCGACACGAGGGCGCGGTCGCCGGCATCGCGCTGACCGCTCTCGCCGTGCCCGCCTCGCTCAACATGCGCCTGGCCGAGGCCCCGTGGCCGCTGGTCATCGCCGCGGTCGGGATCGGCGCCGCCGGTCTGGCCGCCACCACCCGCCGGATCGCGATCGTGCACGTGGCCGCAGCCGGCGTGGTCGGCCTCTTCGGTGCCGGCGCCGCCCTCGGCGCGGCGTGGCTGACCGCCGCCGTGCTCACCGCACTGGCCGGCGCCGGGGTGATGATCGCCGTGGCGGCCCGGCAGATCCCGATCCGGCTCTACGCCTGGCTGGTCGGCGACTGGGCGTCCGGCGCCGCCGCGCTGGCCCTGCCCGGCGCCGTGACCACCGCCGCGCTCGCCATCGCCGACCGCGGTGCCGGCCCGCCGGCCACCGAGGCGGTCACCGTGCCCGCTCTGGCCGTCGGCTTCCTCGCCGTGGCCGCCACGCTCAGCTATGCCGCCGTGTTCCAGGTGGCCCGCCGCGACATCAGCCTGCCGCTGACCGCCGGCACCGGCCTGGGCGCCGTCGCGCTGGCCCTGGCCGCCCTGCTCGCGCCCGGCGCCACCGCCCCCGACGTGTGGGTCGGAGCCCTCCTGCTCGTCGCCGCGGGTCTGCTGTTCTTCGCCAAGTCGATCGACAGCGGGCGCCGCAGCGACAAGATGCTCGACGGCCCCGACATCGCCGCCGCAGCCGCCACCGTCGCCATCTGCGGTGCCCTGGCCCGGGTCCTCGCGCTCGCGTTCCCCGAAGCGCCGCTCGCCGTCGCGGGCGTGGTGGTGCTGATCGTGGCGCTCGGCGTCGCCCTGCTGCCCGGCGACTGGAGCCGCGGCCCGCACTGCGGTCTCGCCGTCGCCGGCGTGGTGGTCGGTGCCATCGCCGGATACCTGGCGCTGGCCGGCGCGGTCCGCATGCTGGCGGTCCCCTCCGAGCTCTGGTACGGCCCCCTGACCGGCTACCCCAGCCCCGGCCCGGGTGCCTGGCAGGCCCCGTTCGCCCTGGTCGGGGTCGCGGTCGCGGCCGCCATCGCCGCGCCCCGGCCGTGGTCGCACCTGTTCTCGGCGATCGCCGGCGCGCTGGCCGCGATCGGCGCCCCGTTCGCGCTGGGACTGCCCTGGTGGTCACCCCTGCTGATCGGCGCCGCGGTCGCCCTGGCGTACGCGATGGCCTCGATCTCCGCCCTCGAACCCGCCGCCGCCCTCTGCCGCGCCGGAGCAGCCGCCGCCGTCCTGCTGTACGCGGTGCTGGCCTCGCTCGCCCGCCCCTGGTCGACCGCGCTCGCCCTGCTGCTGGTCGTCATGATCGGCGCCCTCACCGCGGTCATGGCCCGCACCCGGGTCGCCCCGATCGAGAGCCCGCCGCCCGACACTCCCCTGGCATCGCCCGGCCGGTTCTGGTCACCGTCCACCGTTACCGAGGCCGACCTGGCTCGCGACGACACCGGCATGCCCCGCCACCGCGCCCAGATCGGCGGCGGCGCCACGGGCGCGATCATGCTGGCCCTGCCCGGTGTCCTGGCCAGCGTCGCCGCCGACCAGGCCTACGACTCCCAGGTGGTGCTCACCGCCGCGCTCGCCGCGTCCAGCCTCAGCCTCGCGATCCTCGCGCTGACCGGCCGCTACATCGCGCAGTTCCTGCCCTGGGCCACCGTCGGCCTCGTCCTGGGCGCGACGATCACCGCCTTCGCGTCGATCCCCACCGCGCACCCCACGGCCCTCTATGCCGCCGCGGCCGCCCTGCTCGGGGTCCTGGCCGAACTGCTGCGCGGTTCGATCCCCGCACCCGGGCTCACGCTGGCCCGCGAGGGCGTTTTCTCGGGCAGAAGCTACCGTGCCCCCCGGCGGACCTCGGCCCGCCCGCTCGGCCTCACCGGCCGCTGGCTCGTCGACCCCGCCACCAGTGCGATCGCGCTCGCCCTGGTGCCCACGGTCCTGGCCATCTTCTCGATCGCCCCCGCACTGCGGGCCGCCCTCATCGACCCGCTGGGCCAGCTCTCACACATCTGGGACGGCCCGATCCTGGCACTGTCGCAGCCCTCGTCCGGCTACGTCGACGGCACCAGCGTCCTGGCGATCGTCCTGCTCACCGGTGCCGCCGCGCTGGCCGCGATCGGCTTCGGCGGCCGCGCGTCCGAGGCTGTGCCAGTGATCCTGCCCGGCCTCGCGATCACCATCCTGATCGCTCCGATCGCCCTGCACGCGCCCTACCCCACGGCCACCACCGCGGCCCTGGTCGTGTTCACCATCTCGATGCTGGGCCTGGCGCTCACCCCGCCGCCCGCCCGCCGCGGCTCGTCCATGCTGGGCACGGTCCGCATCATCGTCTTCATCATCGGCCTGCTGGCCGGCAACGCGGGTCTGGCCGGCAGCCTCGCCCAGCAGCGCCTCACCCTGCTGACGCTCGGTTGCGCCGTCCTCGTCGGCCTGGCCGCCGCGCTGGCCGGCCGCAGCCGCTTCGCCCGCATCCTCGGCTGGGTCTTCACCGCCGTGATGGCCCAGTTCTTCGTCCTCACCGCGGCGATCGCCGCCGGTGTGGCCCGCCCCTGGGCCGCTTTCGGCGTGCTGGCCGTCGGCGCCGCCCTGCTCATCATCGAGGCCACCGTGCCGAGGCTGGGCCTCCCGCAATACCGGGCCGAGGCCACGACGATCGAGTGGAGCGGCTACGCCTCCGCCCTGATCGCCGGCGTGATGGCGTTCGACTCCCCCGCCCACCTGGCCGCGATGCTGGCCGCCTGGGGTGCGGTGCTCGGCCTGGCCGCCGCCCGCGTGGGCCGCCCACCCAGCCAGCGTCGAGCCCTGTTCTGGACGGCGGTCGGCTTCGAGGTCGTCGGCTGGTGGCTCTTCATCGCCCTGGCCGACGTGGGGCTCCCCGAGGCGTACACGCTGCCCTTCGCCGGCCTGGCCCTGCTGGTCGGCGTCATCGAGTCGCGCGACCGCCCCGACCTGAGCAGTTGGGTCGCCTACGGTCCGGCGCTGCTGGCCGCCTTCGTCCCGACGATCGGCATCGTCCTCTCCGGCGACGGCGGCGAGCTCAGAGAGGTGCTGCTCCTGCTGGGCGCGGTAGCCACCCTGATCGTCGGCTCCCGCACCCGCCAACAGGCCCCCGTGGTGATCGGCGCCGTAGCCACCATCATCGCCACGATCCACTTCGCGGTCACGCTGGTCGGCCCGTGGCTGGTCCTGGTGCCCCTCGGCGTCATCCTGCTCTGGGTCGGCGCCACCAACGAAAACCGCCGCCGCACCCGGGACGGCCTGCGCGGCGCCCTGGTAAAAATGCGATAAAGCCCTGATAATACGGGGCTGTCCAACCCGCCCAGCTTCGACAGACCCGGCCGGGCGAGTGGTCGCCCTCCGAGCGCCCGCTGCGGGCGGGCCTGCCACCAACGCTTCCGGCCAGCCGCCCACAAGCCGCGTCCAGGCCCGCCCGTGATGCCGTCGTCCGTACATTTGCGACATGAGAACGCTGTACGTCGTC
>DASRYP010000159.1:0-6798 GCA_035687165.1 Actinoplanes sp.
GTCCTGGATCGACGGTCGGGGCGCCCTGGTGGGCAACGCCGACGCCTACCTCGCCGACCCCGCTCGCGACCCCGGCAAGGACATCGCCGCTCTGCTGGACGGCTGGTCCGGCGAAACGGTCCGGATGCTGACCAAGCCGAACCACCCCGGCGCGACGGGTGGCTTCAGCGGCCGCCGCTTCACTGGCTTCTCCCTGCTCCCCTGGCGCTATGTCCGCGACCTCTCCCGGGACAGGAGCGATCTCGTACGCACGGTGTGGCGCCCGGCCGAGGCCGAGGACGCCCTGGAGCTGATCAATTACGAGGGCACCTACCTCGACACCGGCACCCCGGCCGACTACCTGAGGGCCAACCTGCACGCGGCGAACGGCGGTTCCCTCATCGACCCCACCGCCACGGTCACCGGCACCGCCACCCGCTCGGTGGTCGGCCCCGCGTCCCAGGTCCACGGTCGGGTCACCCGCAGCGTCGTCTGGCCCCACGCCACAGTCGCCGGCGCCGAGTCACTGACCAGCGTCATCCGAGCCCCTGGCGACCTGACCATCCCCGTCTGACCCGGCCCAGTTGATCCAGCCCAGCTGATCCGGCCCAGCTGATCCGGCCCAGCTGATCCAGCCCAGCTGATCCAGCCCAGCCTGATCCGGTCGTCAGGCCCCGAGCGGAGGTCAGTCGGCGTCCGGAAGACCGATCGCGAACGCGTCCTCGAGGTCGTGCTTCGAGTAGGCCCGGAAGGCGATGTGCGACTCCGTGTTGACGACCCCGGGAGTCTTGGAGATCTTGCCGGCGATGACCTCGGCGATGTCGTCGAAGCGAGACACTCGGACGATCGCGATCAGGTCGACGTTGCCGGCGACCGAGTAGACCTCACTCACGCCGTCGAGGGCTGCCAATGCCTCCGCCACCTCGGGAATCGAGTCGGTGGCGCAGTCGATGTGCACGATCGCGGTGTTCACCTGCGGGCTCCTCGGCTGTGCGGGCGGGTTGGTCGCGACCATGCTATCCACAGTCCGACCTCCCGCGCGGGGACGGTCGGCTCCCCACACACTCTGCCCGCTCGGGCAGCCGGCCGACGATCGTACGGGCAAGCGGAAAAGAGGAAGGGACCCGCCGAAGCGGGCCCCTTCCTCCGGGAACTTCCGAGCTCAGCGCCCGGTGGTGATCTCTTCGCGGTCGTCGCCGCGGACCGGCGGCAGGCCCGGCGAGACCGGCGCCTCGGCCGGCTTCTCCACCGGGTAGAAGAAGCCCTTCACGGCCGGCGCCAGCGCACCGACACGGTTCATCTTCTTCGGGACGACCCAGCCGCCGTACTCCAGCGGGAGCGGGTGACCGTGCTCGTCGACCGGGCCGAGCGGCTGGTGGATCTCCACGAACCGCCCGTTCGGCAGCCGCCGGATGATGCCCGTCTCGATGCCGTGGGCCAACACCTCGCGGTCGTGCTGCTGGAGTCCCAGGCAGACGCGGACTGCGATGAAATACATCACCGGTGGCAGGATGACCAGCCCGATGCGGCCGGCCCAGGTCATCGCGTTCAGGCTGATGTGGAACTTGTCGGCGATGACGTCGTTGGCGCCGGAGATCGTGCCGATCAGGAAGAACGTCACCGCCATGACGCCGACCCCGACGCGCTCCGGGTTGTCCCGCGGGCGCTCCAGCAGGTTGTGGATGCGCTTGTCGCCGCTCTTGCGGGCCTCGATCCACGGCCAGACCATCGGGGCGGTGGTGAAGAAGCCCAACCCGACCACGGCCGGCCAGAACAGCGGCGGGATGCTGTAGTTGCCGAGGTAGATCTGCCAGTTCGGCATGAGCCGGACCAGGCCGTCGAGGAACATGACGTACCAGTCGGGCTGGGAGGCCGAGGAGACCTCGGACGCCCGGTAAGGGCCGAACAGCCAGATCGGGTTGATCTGGAACAGGCCGGCGAGCAGCGCCACCGTGCCGAAGACGGCCATGAAGAAGCCGCCCTGCTTGAGCGCGTAGCGCGGGAACATGCGCTCGCCGACCACGTTGGTGTTGGTCCGCAACGGGCCGGGCCACTGGGTGTGCTTCTGCTTGAAGACCAGACCCAGGTGGATCGTGATCAGCGCGAGCAGGCCGCCGGGGATGAGCAGCACGTGGGCGATGTAGAACCGGCCGATGATGAATTGGCCGGGGAACTCGCCGCCGAAGACCGCGGCCGAGACCCAGGTGCCGACCACCGGGATGGACAGCATGATCGCCGAGGCGATGCGCAGGCCCGTGCCGGAGAGGCCGTCGTCGGGGAGCGAGTAACCCGTGAAGCCCGCCAGGAAGCCCAGCAGGAACAGGGTCATGCCGATCACCCAGTTCGCCTCGCGCGGCTTGCGGTAGGCGCCGGTGAAGAAGATGCGCAGCATGTGCACGACGATCGACGCCATGAACAGCAGCGCCGCCCAGTGGTGCATCTGGCGCATGAACAGACCGCCACGGACCTCGAACGAGAGGTGCAGGGAGGACGCGTAGGCCTGGGACATCTCCGAGCCCCGCAGCGACGAATAGACGCCGTCGTAGGCGACCTCCGACATCGACGGGTCGAAGAAGAGCGTCAGGAAGACGCCGGTGAGCAGCAGGATGATGAACGAGAAGAGCGCGATCTCGCCCAGCAGGAACGACCAGTGGTCCGGGAAGACCTTGTTGAGCAGCGCCCGCAGGGGCGTGGAGGCCTGGAACCGCTCGTCTACGCCCTTGGCGAAGGTGACCGGCGCCTCGTGCAAATCAACTTTCCGGCGCTTCACGGCCGCTCCCAGAAGTCAGGTCCGACGGTGTCCTTGTAGTCGGACGTTGCCACGAAGTAGCCCTCTTCGTCCAGCGCGAGCGGCAACATCGGCAGACGCCGGGTGGCCGGGCCGAAGATCGGCTGGGCGTTCCGGGTGATCAGGAACTGTGACTGGTGGCAAGGGCACAGCAGGCGGTTCGTCTGCTGCTCGTAAAGGCTAGCCGGGCAGCCGGCGTGCGTGCAGATCTTCGAGTACGCGATGTAGTCGCCCCACATCGACCCCTTGTTGCGGGGGTCGGCGTCGGCTTCCGCCCGGGCTTTCGCCGCGTCGTCGCCACGCAGGTGGATCAGCAGGGTCGGCGAGTCGGCGTACTCGTTGGTGGCGCCGTGCGGGATGCCGGGGAAGACCGTCATCTGGCCGCCGGTGCTGACGTCCTCGGGCCGGATCGGGGTGCCGTCGTCGCGGGTGAGCCGCACCGGGTTGCCGCCGTTGTTCGACGGGCTGAAACCCGTCGTGAAGAGCGCCGGGTGCTCGCCCTTGTGCGGGTTCTCGATGAGGCCACCGATCAGCGGCGCTGCGGCGACCAGGCCGATCGGGGCGAGACCGAAGCCGATCGCGCCCTTGAGCAGCGGCCGGCGCTGTACGCCGGTGCCCAGCTCGTCGGCGACGAAGAGCATCGTCTGGCCGGTGATCTTCTGCTCGGACGTCGGGGACGCGCCGTCGTGGCGGGCCTGGATCGACACCTCGTGCGGCAGCAGCTTCTTGGCCCAGGACAGGATCGCGAAGCCGATCGCGAAGAGCGAGATGCCCAGCGAGATGCCGAGCAGCGGAGTGTAGAAGTCGCCCAGCGTGCGGCCGAGCTCGAAACGCCACGGCCACCAGATGTAGAAAGCGAGGAACGCGAACGCGGCCAGCCCGGCGATGATGAACAGGAAGGCGATGTTGCGGACGACCCGCTTCTCGGCCTTCGAGTTCGTGCCCTGGAACTGCGACTCGTAGGTGACGAGCTCGATCTCGTCGCGGCGCAGCCCTTCCTTGACGACGTCGAGGCGGGTCAGCCTCGGGTCGCTGACGTCGACCGGCTCGGGAGCATCGGGCGCGTCGTGGTGCAGCGTGGTCATGACTTCCCCGCAATCCACAGCGACGTGAAGACCAGGATCGTGATGCCGACTACGAAGATCGCGACACCCTCGGTCGACGGGCCGTACCCGCCCAGGTTGAACAGGCCGCCCGGGTCCCTGTCCTCCTGGAGTTGCACGTTGATGTAGGTGATGATCTCGCGCTTCTCCTCCGGCGTGAGCTGGTTGTCGCCGAAGACCGGCATGTTCTGCGGGCCGCTCAACATCGCCGCGTAGATCGTCTCGGCGCTGGCGTCGTGCAGGGCCGGGGCGTACTTGCCTGACGAGAGCGCGCCGCCGGCACCGGTGAAGCTGTGGCACGAGGTGCAGTTGATCCGGAACAGCTCGCCACCGCGGGCGAGAGCCTCCGGGTTCTCGTCGATGTTCTCGACCAGTTCACCGGCGGGCAGCTGAGGGCCGCCACCCAGCTCCTGGATGTACTGGCCGAGCTGCTTGGTCTGGTTCTTGTCGAAGAGCGGCCGCTTCTTGTCGTCCTGAGCCTCCTGGCGAACCGCCGGCATCCGGCCGGTGCCCACCTGGAACTCCACCGACGCCGAGCCGACGCCGATCAGGCTCGGACCGCGGTCGTCGACACCCTGGCCGTCGCGCCCGTGGCAGCTGATGCAGCTGTTGTCGAACAGTTGCTTGCCCTCTTGGGCGGTGGCGGACAGCTGCCGGGGTTCATCGGCGAAGGCGCCCGGGGCGAAGACGGTGTAGACGCCGCCGGCAAGCGCGAGCGCGGCCAGCATGCGCGCCGCCGCGCCGAGACGCCGTCGCGTCCGGCTCGGCGTGCCGCGGCGCCGGGCGAACACCCGGCTGAGGCGGCTCCCGGACCGGGGCCGACCGGCGGGGGTGTCAGAAGTCATGGGCTGTGTCCCTCTGGGTTTGGACCTGAAACTCATGGGCGGACGCGGGGTCTACTGCAGCCAATAGATCATGGCGAACAGCGCGATCCACACGATGTCCACGAAGTGCCAGTAGTACGACACGACGATCGCCGACGTCGCCTGAGCCGGGGTGAAACGACCCATCGTCGTGCGGATCATGTAGACGATGAAGGCGATCAGACCGCCGGTGACGTGCAGGCCGTGGAAGCCGGTGGTCAGGTAGAACATCGAGCCGTAACCGTCGCTGTTGAGCTTGACGCCCTCGTGGACAAGGTTCCGGTACTCGTTCGCCTGCCCGAGCACGAAGATCAGGCCCATCACGAAGGTGATGGTGAACCAGCGCCGTAGCGCGAACACGTCACCCTTCTCGGCCGCGAAGACGCCGAGCTGGCAGGTAACCGAGGAGAGCACCAGGATCACCGTGAACGTCGTCGCGTACGGGATGTTCAGTTCCCTGGTGCGTTCTTCCCATAGCTCCGGCGCCGCCGCGCGAATGGAGAAGTACATCGCGAACAACGCCGCGAAGAACATGAGCTCGCTGGAGAGCCACACGATAGTTCCGACGCTCACCATGTTCGGTCGCGTCAGCGAGTGGATCCTGCTCTTGTCGATGGCTGAGGCCGCTGTCACGGGCTCATTATTGCCCCGCGATCAGTGCAACGTACTGCGGGGGTCGAATCCGGCAGGAGTTACGGCCCGGAATTACTGGCCGCGACGGGATAGGCCTAGCCTCGAGTGGTGCAGTCAGCCGAAATGCCCACACTCGCCACGTCCGGCGGGGACACTGTCCTGCCGCCGTTCACGCCGGGTGCGATCTTCACGGAGATCCACTTCGGCAGCCTGGTCGCGCTGTTCCTGCTGGTTTCCGCGGCGCTCTACGGCTACGGCGTCTACCGGCTCCGGCAACGCGGCGATCACTGGCCGGTCGGTCGCACGGTGGCCTTCGTCGCCGGCGGGCTGGGCTCGATCGCGGCCGTGACGGTGACCGGCATCGAGGCGTACGACACCACGCTGCTCTCGGTGCACATGATCCAGCACATGGTGCTGTCGATGGTCGGGCCGATCTTCCTCGCGCTCGGCGCTCCGGTGACGCTCGCCCTGCGTACGCTGCCGGGGGATCCTCGCCGCAAGTTGCTCGCGCTGCTGCACAGCCGGGTCGCCCGCGTCCTGACGTTCCCGCTGGTCGCGTTCGGGATCTTCGTGGCCAACCCGTTCATCCTGTACTTCACCGACCTCTACCGGCAGACGCTGCTGCACTCCTGGCTGCACGAGTTCATCCATGTGCACTTCATCGTCACCGGCTGCCTGTTCTTCTGGCCGCTGCTGGGTCTGGACCCGCTGCCCAACCGCTGGCCCTACCCCGGTCGCGCGCTGCTGATGGTGCTCTCGGTCCCGTTCCACACGGTGCTCGGTCTGACGATCATGCAGAGCACCGTGCTGCTGGCCGGCGACTACTACCTGAACCTGGGCCTGGACTGGACGGACCCGGTCAGCGACCAGGTCACCGCTGGCGGCATTCTGTGGGCCGGCGGTGAGATCGTCAGTGTCACGATGCTCGGCATCCTGATCCGGCAATGGGTACGCCAGTCCGAACGAGAGGCCCGGCGGATCGACCGTGCGCTCGACCGGCAGGAGGCAGCCGAAGCCGCGGAGCGGGCTCGGCACGATGCAGCCAAGATCACAAACGGGGCCCCCGCCGAGACCCGCGTACCGGGGTCGGACACCCCGTAGTCCGTTCCGTTACGATCGCTGGGCACCTACGACGTGAACCGGGGCACATCATGAGCGACGCGCAGATCACTCAGTACACGGTCCTTCTCTACAGCGACGATGCCGCTGTGCGTGACCGCATCCGGTCCGCGATCGGCGTGCGACCCGCTGCTGACCTCCAGGTCGAGTTCGCCGACGCCGCCACCTGGGAGGAGTGCCGCGACCTGCTGGACGAGTACGAGATCGATCTGATGGTGCTCGACGGCGAGGCGGCCCCGGCCGGCGGTCTGGGCATCGCCCGCCAGACCAAGGACGAGTACGCGACGCCCCCGCCCGTGTGCGTGGTCCTCGC